>NZ_JBGWAB010000013.1:0-103219 GCF_041862025.1 Streptomyces sp. AB3(2024) | reverse complement strand
GGGGCCGGGGGCCGGGGCGGCGGCCGGGCAGGCCCCGGCGGCGGGTCCGGCGGCGACCGATGCCAAGGGCGCCGGCCAGCCGTCGGCGGCGGTCCGCCCGAACGTGATCCGTACGGGGACCCTGTCGATCGAGACGGCCGAACCGCAGAAGGTCCTCACCACGGCCCGTACGGCGGCCGATGGCGCGGGCGGGTACGTGGGCAACGAGTCCACCCAGCGCGCCGCGGACGGCCGGCTCACCTCGACGCTGACCCTGCGGGTTCCGGGCGAGCGCTTCGACGCGGTGATCGGCGCCTTGGAGGGGAGCGGGAAGCTGCTGGGCCGCAAGGTCGAGGCGCAGGACGTGACCCAGAAGGTCGCCGACGTCGACAGCCGGGTGGCGTCGCAGCGGGCCAGCGTCGCCCGGGTGCGGGAGATGATGGACAAGGCCTCGGCGCTCTCTGACGTGGTCATGCTGGAGGGCGAGCTGAGCCGGCGCCAGTCGGACCTGGAGTCGCTGATCGCGCAGCAGACCGCCCTGAAGGACCAGACCTCCCTCGGGACGATCACGGTGTCGGTCTCGGAGCCGGCCGCGGCGGAACCCAAGACGGCGGAGAAGGGGGATCCCTCCTTCGGGGACGCCCTGAGCGGCGGCTGGTCGGTGTTCACCACGGTGGTGCGGTACCTGGCGCTGGCCGTCGCCGTGGTCCTGCCGTTCGCGGTGACGGCCGCCGCGGCCCTGTTCGGGTTCCGCCTGTACCGCCGGCTGCGCCCCGCCCCGGCGAAGCAGGGCCGCGTCCCGGCTCAGGTGCCCCGCCGGCCGGCGTCCGACGGGACCGGCGGACCGGCCTCCGACGGGGCTGTGGCCGATCCTGAGGGCTGAGCGCGCCCGCGCCCGTAGCGTGGACCCCGGTTGACGACGACCGCGGGACGAAACGGAACGGGACGGGGCGGACGATGGCGAAGGAACGACTGGTGGTGGTCGGCGGTGACGCGGCGGGGATGTCCGCCGCGTCGCAGGCCCGGCGGCTGAAGGGCCCGGCGGAGCTGGAGATCACCGCCTTCGAGCGCGGGCACTTCACCTCGTACTCGGCGTGCGGGATCCCGTACTGGATCGGCGGGCAGGTGGCCGACCGGGACGACCTGATCGCCCGTACGCCCGAGGAGCACCGGGCCCGGGACATCGACCTGCGCACCCGGACGGAGGTCGTGGAGCTGGACCTGGCCGGCCGGCGGGTGCGCGCCCGGGACCTGGAGAGCGGTGCGGAGTCCTGGACGGCCTACGACAAGCTGGTCCTGGCGACCGGCGCCCGCCCGGTGCGTCCCCGCCTGCCGGGCATCGGCGCCCACGGGGTGCACGGGGTGCAGACCCTGGACGACGGCCGGCGCCTGATGGACACCCTGGAACGCTCGCCGGGCCGCCGGGCGGTGGTGGTCGGCGCGGGGTACATCGGCGTGGAGATGGCGGAGGCCCTGGTGCGCCGGGGCTACGGGGTCACCGTCCTGCACCGGGGCGAGCAGCCGATGGCCACGCTGGACCCGGACATGGGCGGGCTCGTGCACGGCGCGATGAACCGCATGGGGATCGTCACGGTCTCCCGCGCCGAGGTGACGAAGATCCTCACGGACGAGGAGGGCCGGGCCGTCGCGGTGGCCACGGCGGCCGGCGACGAGTACCCGGCGGACGTGGTGGTCCTCGGCCTCGGCGTGGAGCCCCGCACCGCCCTCGCCCGCGCGGCGGGCCTCCCCGTGGGCACCTCGGGCGGCCTGCTCACCGACCTGTCGATGCGGGTGCGCGGCCACGAGGAGGTCTGGGCGGGCGGCGACTGCGTGGAGGTGCTGGACCTGGTGGCGGGCCGCACCCGGCACATCCCGCTGGGCACGCACGCCAACAAGCACGGCCAGGTGATCGGCTCGAACGTGGGCGGCGGCTACGCGACCTTCCCGGGGGTGGTCGGCACGGCCGTCAGCAAGGTGTGCGACCTGGAGATCGCCCGTACGGGGCTGCGCGAACGGGACGCCCTGGAGGCGGGCCTGCGCTTCGTGACGGCCGCCATCAGCTCGACGAACACGGCCGGCTACTACCCGGGGGCGGAGCCGATGACGGTCAAGATGCTGGCGGAGCGCCGCACGGGCCGCCTCCTCGGCGTCCAGATCGTGGGCGGAGCGGGGGCCGCGAAGCGCGTGGACGTGGCGGCGGTCGCGCTCACGGCGGGGATGACGGTGGACCAGGTCGTCTCCCTGGACCTGGGCTACGCCCCGCCCTTCTCCCCGGTCTGGGACCCGGTACTGGTGGCCGCCCGCAAGGCGGTCTCCGCGGTACGGGCGGCGGGGGTCTGACGCGGCCCGCCGGGGGCCCGGTCAGGGGTACGGCGCCAGGTCCACGAAGCGGGCGTAGTGCCCCTGGAAGGCGACGGTGATCGTGCCGGTCGGCCCGTAGCGGTGCTTCGCCACGATGAGGTCCGCCTCCCCGGCCCGCGGCGACTCCTTGTCGTACGCGTCCTCACGGTGCAGCAGGATGACGGCGTCGGCGTTCTCCACCAGTCCGCTCTCAAGGTCGCCGAGAACGGGAAAGCGGTCCGACCGCCTCCCGGGGCCGACGGCCGACTGGGCCGTCAGCACCACGGGAACCCGGATCTCCTTGGCCAGCACGGCCAGATCCCGCACGATCGCGCCCAGACCGTCCGGCCCTCTGCGGCCCGGAAGGGTGTCCGACCGGACCCATTGCACGGGATCCACCACGACCAGTCCGAGGCCGCCGCCCCGCTGGAGTCTCCGGCACAGCCTCCGGATCCCCGCGACGGTCGTGCCGGCCCGGTCGTGCACGGTCAACGGCGCGCCCACGACGTCCGGCATGCGCCGGGCCAGGCGGGTCCAGTCGTCGTCGGTCATGCTTCCCGAGCGGATGCGGTGGAGGGCCACGCGCCCTTCGGCCGAGAGCACGCGCAGCAGCGTCTCCTCCTCGTCCGTGTCGGGGGAGACGTAAAGGGTGGCCACGCCCTGGGCAACGGCGGCGCTGCGGATGAAGTCGAGGGCGAGGGTCGACTTCCCCATGGCCGGAGCGCCGGCGACCACCACGACGTGGCCGGGGCGCAGGCCGCCCAGGAGGGTATCCAGATGGGCGAAGCCGGTCAGCACACACGCCTCGTCTCCGGACCCGGCCTGTTCCACCCGGTCGAGGGCGCGTTCCCACGGACCGGCAGCCAGGTCCAGCGGGCTTCGTTCGAGGTCGCGGAACACGCCGTGGAACGCGGCTTCGGCAGCATCCAGGCCTGCCCCGGCCCGGGCGGGATCACCGGCGAGAGCGGCCGTCCCCAGGTCGGCCATGGTCCGTCCGGCGGTCACCAGCCGACGCAGCTGCGCCCTGCGGTACACGGCTTCCACCGCGTCGTCGAAGTGCTCCATGGCGGGCGGGGAGGCGAGTGCGCGCAGCTCTGCGACGAGGGCCTCGGCCATGGCCGCGTCCGGACCGCCCGGCTCCGTCGCCAGTGCGGCCGCCGTCCGGCCGACGGTGATCTCGATGCCGCTTCCGTAGAGGTCGAGGATCGACGCGTACAGGGTCCGAAGGGCCGGCACCGAGAAGTCGTCGGCCATCAGGACCTCGACGACGTCGGCCACCGCGTCGTTCGATGCGAGCATGGCACCGAGCAGGAGGCGCTCGGCCTCGACCGCGCCCGGATCGGGGGCCGTTTCGGCGGCAGAGCCGTCCAGGCGGGCACGGGGAACGGACCGGGCACCGGCGGCCGTGGCGGCGGAGGGAGCCTGAGCGGCGGGGCCGACGGCACGGCACAGGTCGACGAGCCGCTGCACCGTCACCTCGACGGTGTCGTCGTCGCCCGCGCCGGCGGCGGCCTCCTCGGCGAGCCAGGCGACCAGAGCATGGGCCTGGCGTGGCGACGGAACGGCGGAGCCTCCCAGGATCCTGCCGATCGCGTGGTGGGTCAGCGTGCTCGGCAGCCGGTCGTCGGCGGTGACTCCGCGGGCGATCGTCCGCAGCCCGGGGCGGCCGGCGGCGGCGTACACCTCGTGCAGGGAGACCAGCAGGTCGCGATGCGGTCCGGGTGGCACCGACGACTCTTCGGGCATGGCGATTCCGCGCTTGCCCCGGGCAGCCGTCATCTGTCCCCCACAGTGTCGCGAAGTGTCCCGGATCCCCTCTTGCTGGACTGTCCTAGCAGGTCAGCCAGGTACGGGGAGCGCAATGCGTCGGGTTCCGCCCAGAAGTGATCACACCACCGAGCGCCTCCCGCACGCTGGTGTGACCGCCACGGGAAGGAGACCCATGACATCGGCAGAGGGAACCGGCGTACCCGCGCCCGCCACGCGCGCCTCCGGGCCGCGCCGCAGGATGGCCGTTCTTCGACGGACCGCCCTCCTCGGCTTCACCCGGGGAGCCGCCACCGCGCTCGGCAGTGCCGCGGTGGCGGGGGCGCTGTGGTGGCTGCGCACCCGGTGACCGGGTGCGCGGCCACGGGCACTAGCGCCGGGTCTTGGTGTGGACGTACTCCACCAGGCGGGTCAGCGCGTCGGGGTCCGTCGTCGGGAGGACGCCGTGGCCAAGGTTGAAGACGTGGCCCTCCAGGCCCGCCGCGGCGGCCAGGACCTCGTCGGTCTTGGCCTCGACGGCCTCGGTGGTGGAGAAGAGGACGGCGGGGTCCAGGTTGCCCTGGAGCGCCTTGCCGGGGCCGACGCGGCGGACGGCCTCGTCCAGCGAGACCCGGTAGTCGACGCCCATGACGTCCGCGCCGGCCTCGCCCATGAGGCCGAGGAGCTCGCCCGTGCCCACGCCGAAGTGGATGCGCGGGACCCCGTACGAGGCGACGGATTCGAGGACCTTCGCCGAGGCCGGCATCACCGAGCGGCGGTAGTCCGCCGGGGCGAGGGCGCCGACCCAGGAGTCGAAGAGCTGGACCGCGGAGGCGCCGGCCTCGATCTGGACCTTGAGGAAGGCCGAGGTGATCTCGGCGAGGCGGTCCAGGAGGTCGGCCCAGAGCTGCGGGTCCCCGTACATGAGGGCCTTGGTGTGCTCGTGGTTCTTGGACGGACCGCCCTCGACGAGGTAGCTCGCGAGGGTGAAAGGCGCGCCCGCGAACCCGATCAACGGCGTGCCGCCGAGTTCACCCGTGAGCATGCCGATCGCCTCGGTGACGTACGGGACGTCCTCCGGGGTGAGGTCGCGCAGCTGTGCGAGGTCCTCGCGGCGGCGGATCGGGTTGGCGACGACGGGGCCGATGCCCGGCTTGATGTCCAGGTCGACGCCGATGGCCTTCAGCGGCACCACGATGTCGGAGAAGAAGATCGCCGCGTCGACGCCGTGGCGCCGCACGGGCTGCAGGGTGATCTCGGTGACCAGGTCGGGGCGCATGCAGGACTCCAGCATGGCCGTGCCCTCGCGCACCTTGCGGTACTCGGGGAGTGAGCGGCCCGCCTGCCGCATGAACCACACGGGGGTGTGGGGGACCGGCTCCCGCCGGCACGCCTTCAGGAAGGCGGAATCGTACGTCTGACTCGGCTGGCCCGTGGGGCGGGTAGTGGCGCTCACGCGGCAAATCTTCGCACGTATGAAGAAGTGCCCGGCCCGGCGCGGGTGTCCCTGCGCCGTCGGGGCGCTCGTTCCGCCTAGTCTTCCCGGCATGGCTGCGGCTCAGGGACGATTTTCAGATGGCGCTGACGGTACGGACAGTGCGAAGGAGAGCTCGGTCCCGCTCCCTTTCCGCCGGGCGGTCGACGGCTTGAAGAAGGCACGGCTGCGGTCCGGGATCGAGATCGACCCCACGAAGCCGCCGCAGAGACTGGCCCCCTACGCGTACGCGCTGGAGGCGGCGGTCGTGGAGGGCGAGGACGACCTGGCCGACGGCCGGCTGATCCTGCTCCACGATCCCGCCGGGCACGACGCCTGGCAGGGCACCTTCCGGCTGGTGACGCTGGTACGGGCGGAGCTGGAGCCGGAGATGGCCGCGGACCCCCTCCTCCCGGAGGTCTGCTGGTCCTGGCTGACGGGGGCGCTGGAGGCCCGCGGGCTGGCGTACGGGGAGGCGAGCGGCACCGTGACGATGGCGAGCTCGCACTATTTCGGCGGGCTCAGAGAGCGGCGTCCGGCGACCCAGATCGAGATCAGGGCCTCGTGGACCCCCCGTGAGGGGGTGGGCGGGGTGCCGGACACCCCGGCGCACCTGGCGGCCTGGTGCGAGCTGCTGTGCCAGATCGCGGGACTGCCCCCGGCCGGGCCGACGGACACCGCCACGGGCGTGGTGTCCCTGCCACAGCGGCGCGGTCCGCACCACCCGTAGGAAAGCGGTCCCCTCGCGGTGTCGGCCGGGGCCGTACGACCGCGCCCCGCCGGGGTTCCGGCGGCGCTCCGGTGCCGGGAACGACCGATCGCGTGCGCAACGGACTGTCGAAACGGTGCGCGGATTGCGGCCTTCTGATCATCCCTTGATCGATCGTGCGTCCGAATTGCCCGAATTGTTACTCACCAAATCGTGATCATTCCCTAAAGCCGGGCGGGTGACGTGCCGAAGGAGTCAGTGACCATCCGCACGGTTCGCACCGGCTTCCTTCCCCGAGCCGGCCGTCCCGCCACTCCCCCAGGAGGCCTAGGTGTCCGTTCTTCTTGAGCAGCCCGCAAGCCTGGTCGCCTACCGCCCGACCAAGCCGACGGCCATGGTCGTCGTGGCCGACCCGCGCGTCCGTTCCACCGTGACCCGCCATCTGTGGGCCCTCGGAGTCCGTGACGTGATCGAGGCGTCGTCCATCGCGGAGGCCCGCCCCCGCGTCGGCAGCCCGCGCGACATCTGCGTGGCCGACGTGCACCTGCCCGACGGTTCCGGTCTCACCCTGCTCTCCGAGACCCGCGCCGCCGGCTGGCCGAACGGCCTGGCCCTGTCCGCCGCCGACGACATCGGCGCCGTCCGCAACGCCCTCGCGGGCGGGGTGAAGGGCTACGTCGTCACCGGTACGCGGACCAACATCGGGCTCCCCACCCGGCCCGGCGCCGCCCCCATCGGTGCCGCCGCCGCCCGTATGCACCGCCGCCCCCCGGGTGCCCCGAGCCACCCGGGCGGCTACCGAGAGCTCTCCGGCCGCGAGGTCGAGGTCCTGCGCCTCGTCGCGGAGGGCCAGTCCAACAAGGCCATCGGCGTCTCGATGGGCCTGTCCGCCCTGACCGTCAAGTCCCACCTCGCCCGCATCGCCCGCAAGCTGGGCACGGGCGACCGGGCCGGCATGGTCGCCGTCGCCCTGCGGACCGGAATCATCCACTGATCCTGCCCCGAAGCCCCCGGACACCGCTCCGGGAACCCCTGGAGCCGCCCGGCCCCTCCTCCTCGCGCCCGTCGACGGAACGTTCCGGCGACGGGCGCGTCACATCCACGGATACCCTTGACCGGTGACCGACGCCCAAGAGACCGCAGCAGGCCTGCGCACCACCACCGGGGGCGGCCCCCCGGACGAAGAGGTTTCGTCCGATGGGCTGCCCGTTCCGTTGCTAGAACCCCGCGAGGGGATCCCCCCGGTCGTGGCCGACGCGGACGGGCTGGCCCGGGTCGTCGCGGCCTTCGCCGCAGGCACCGGACCGGTGGCCGTCGACGCCGAACGCGCCTCCGGATACCGCTACGGGCAGCGCGCCTACCTGGTGCAACTGCGCCGCGAGGGCGCCGGATCCGCGCTGATCGACCCGGTCGGATGCCCGGACCTCTCCTCCCTGGGGGAGGCACTGTCCGGCACCGAGTGGATCCTGCACGCCGCCACCCAGGACCTCCCCTGCCTGCGCGAAATAGGCATGGCCCCCACCTCCCTCTTCGACACCGAGCTGGCCGGCCGGCTGGCCGGGTTCCCCCGGGTCGGCCTCGGGGCGATGGTCGAGAGCGTGCTGGGCTACGTACTGGAGAAGGGCCACTCCGCCGTCGACTGGTCCACCCGCCCCCTGCCCGAGCCGTGGCTGCGCTACGCCGCGCTCGACGTGGAACTGCTGGTGGACCTGCGGGACGCGCTGGAGAAGGAGCTCGACCGGCAGGGCAAACTGGAGTGGGCCCGGCAGGAGTTCGACGCGATCGCCTCCGCGCCGCCCGCCCCGCCGCGCAAGGACCCCTGGCGGCGCACCTCCGGCATGCACAAGGTGCGCCGGCGCCGGCAGATGGCCGTCGTCCGGGAGCTGTGGGAGTCCCGCGACCGGATCGCGCAGCGCCGGGACGTGTCCCCCGGCAAGGTGCTCGGCGACGCGGCGATCGTGGAGGCGGCCCTGGCCCTCCCCGCGAGCGTCCACGCCCTGTCGGCCCTGCCCGGCTACGGACAGCGCATGGGCCGGCGCCAGCTGGACCAGTGGATGGCCGCGGTGGACCGTGCCAGGGCCCTGCCCGAGAACGAGCTGCCGCAGCCCGGGGCGACCCCGGCGGGCCCGCCCCCGCCGCGCTCCTGGGCGGACAAGGACCCGGCCGCCGCCGCGCGCCTGTCCGCCGCCCGCAGCGCCGTCTCGGCGCTGGCGGAGGGGCTGAACCTGCCCCAGGAGAACCTGATCACTCCGGACACCGTGCGCCGGCTGTGCTGGGAGCCCCCGCAGCGGCTGGAGCCGGGCACGGTCGCAGAGGCCCTCGCCGGCTACGGCGCCCGCCCCTGGCAGATCGAACAGGTCACCGCGGCCCTGGTCACCGCCCTCGCCGCGACCGCCTGACCGGCCGGACCGACGACGTGGACGGGGGCGCCCCCACCCCGGGGTGTGGGGCCCCCCCACCCCCCCCCCGCAACAACACCCCCCCAACCCCCCCCCCCGCCCCCCCGGGGCGCGGCGCGCCCCACCGCGGGGGGGGGCCCCCCCCCCGTCCACGTCCCGGTAGTAGCTCCCGGTCTCCACCCCCTCGACCTTGCCCTGCTTGAGCCAGTGCTCGGACATGGTGTGCAGGTCGGTCGCCACGCGCTCCCAGGGGGCCTGGTGCCCCGCGCAGGCGATCCGGAGCATCAGCTTCTTCGGCTTCTTGATGGCCTTGTAGAGCTCGGGGACCGAGAAGTACAGCAGGCCCAGGCTCGGATCGGTGTTCACGATCGAGTCGTGCTCCCCGTACACGAGACACACCGGCACCGTTCCGCCGAGGACGTCGTGCAGCGGCACGGTGGTCTTGTTCCAGCCCCACCAGTACGAGTTCCGGATGCGGTTGAGCCCTTCCGGGGGCCCTGCGGGCCCTCCCCAGGTGGCACCGACCGGGTCGACGGCCATGATCGCCTTCCACACCTCGTCCAGCATCGCGGACTCGCGCTGGTCGGGGCACTTCAGGTCGTTCTGCCAGGACGCTTCGACGCCCGCCTTCGTACCGACGGTCATCGGGTAGCCGAAGGCCCCGTCCGGCTTGGACACCGGCAGCGGCAGCGGCGCGCCGAACTCGGTCCCGGTCGCGCTCGCCCTGCCGTTCGGCGGGAAGATCGGCGCCAGCAGGAAGAGGCTGCGGACCTTGCCGGGGTGCTGGATGGTGTACGGCCCGAGCTGCTGGGCGGCAGCCGACCAGCCGATGAGGTCGACCTTGGAGACGCCGGTCTCCTTGAGGATGAAGTCGACCACCGTGTCGACCTCGTCCCAGTCGCTCTGGGAGTTGTTGAGCTGGGCGGCGTAGCTCACCGGACCCGTGTAGGGGCTCGCGTTCGGGTGGGGCGAGAGGAGTGCCCGCTGCGCGGGCGCGGGGCTGACGTTCTTGTGGTCGTCCATCTTCGGGCGGGTCGACAGCCCGGAGCCCTGGAGCTCCATCACGAAGACGTCGAAGTCCTTCTTCGCCAGCTCCTCGGCCCAGCTGTACTTCTTGTACTGCAGGTCGAAACCGGCCAGGGCCGGGACGCTCCTTCCGTGCAGCATCAGGACGGGCCTGGACGGACCGCCGCCGTGATTGCCGTTGCGCCTTCGCACGAAGAGCTTGACGAGGTCGCCGGCGTTCGCCGGGATCGTCGACTTGTGTTCCACGTAGTAGTCCGTGAGGACAGGTGCCGCCATCGCGGTGGTCCGTTCCGTCGGTCGGGGTCCGGGGCGGGCGCCCGGGACCGGGCCAGAATCCGCAAGGACGTGCGACCGGGGCCGCAGACGCGGCCGTCGGACCGCGAGTCCGACCCCTTCGGGTAGCCCGGGACGCTCCGATCGGCCGGGCGCACGACGGGGGCGCGAGGGGGCTCGGGGCGCGCGGGCCGGTGTGACCTTCGCCGCTGTTCGGGGAGGGGGTGTGCACATGGGTTACCCGCAAGTAGCATGGGCCGGGTGAGCGGGCGCTCAGCCACATCGGCCGGGCCGCCCCCGCGCAGCAGTGCACACCCGCACCTGGAGGAGAGCCAACGTGCCTCGTACCGTCAGGGACGTCGTCTTCGTCGACGGCGTCCGCACCCCGTTCGGCAAGGCGGGCCCGAAGGGCATCTACAACGGGACCCGCGCCGACGACCTCGTCGTGAAGGCGATCCGGGAGCTGCTGCGCCGCAACCCGGACCTGGACCCCAAGAAGATCGACGAGGTCGCCATCGCCGCGACCACGCAGATCGGCGACCAGGGCCTGACGCTGGGCCGCACGGCCGGCATCCTCGCGGGCCTCCCGCAGTCGGTCCCCGGCTACTCCATCGACCGCATGTGCGCCGGCGCGCTGACCGCCGTGACCGCCGTCGCGGGCGGTGTGGCCTTCGGTGCCTACGACGTCGCCCTCGCCGGCGGTGTCGAGCACATGGGCCGCCACCCCATGGGCGAGGGCGTCGACCCGAACCCGCGCTTCGTCTCCGAGAAGCTGGTCGACGAGTCCGCCCTGTTCATGGGCATGACCGCCGAGAACCTGCACGACCGGTACCCGACGATCACCAAACTCCGCGCCGACGAGTACGCCGTGCGCTCGCAGGAGAAGGCCGCCAAGGCGTACGCCGACGGCAAGATCCAGCAGGACCTGGTCCCGATCTCGGTGCGCAACACCAACGAGGCGGCCGGTGAGACGGGCTGGGGCCTGGTCACCACCGACGAGCCGATGCGCCCGGGCACCACCCTGGAGAACCTGGCCGGCCTGAAGACCCCGTTCCGTACGCACGGCCGGGTCACCGCGGGCAACGCCGCCGGTCTCAACGACGGTGCCACCGCCGCGATCATCGCGTCCGAGGACTTCGCCCGGGAGAACAACCTCCCGGTCAAGATGCGCCTGGTCTCGTACTCCTTCGCGGGCGTCGAGCCGGAGGTCATGGGCTACGGACCGATCCCGGCCACCGAGAAGGCCCTGGCGCAGGCCGGTCTGACGATCGACGACATAGGCCTGTTCGAGGTCAACGAGGCGTTCGCCGTCCAGGTCCTCGCCTTCCTGGAGCACTACGGCATCGCCGACGACGACTCCCGCGTCAACCAGTACGGCGGCGCGATCGCGTTCGGCCACCCGCTGGCCTCCTCCGGCGTCCGTCTGATGACGCAGCTGGCCCGCCAGTTCGAGGAGCAGCCGCACGTCCGCTACGGCCTGACCACCATGTGCGTCGGCTTCGGCATGGGCGCCACGGTCATCTGGGAGAACCCGAACTTCAACGCCGAGGGAGACTCCAAGTGAGCACCACCGCTGAGCTCCTGAAGGGCGCGGCCGAGCTGTTCCCGGACGAGGTCGTCACCCAGGCGCACGTGCGCCACCTGGACCTGCCGTTCGGCGCCGGGCGCTTCGCGCTCGTCACGCTGGACAACGGCTTCGACCACACCAAGCCGACCACCTTCGGCCCGCAGTCCCTCGCCAACCTGAACGCGGCGATCGACCAGGTCGAGCAGGAGGCCACCGCCGGCACCATCGTCGGCGCGGGCATCACCGGCAAGCCGTTCATCTTCGCGGTCGGCGCCGACCTCAAGGGCGTCGAGCTGCTGAAGACGCACGACGAGGCGCTCGCCATCGGCAAGGGCGGCCACGACGTCTTCAAGCGCCTCGCGGCGCTGGCCGTCCCCACCTTCGCGTACTACAACGGCGCGGCGATGGGCGGCGGTGTCGAGGTCGGTCTGCACTGCACCTACCGCACCGTCTCCAAGGCCATCCCGGCCTTCTCGCTGCCCGAGGTCTTCCTCGGCCTGGTCCCGGGCTGGGGCGGCTGCGCCCTCCTCCCGAACCTGATCGGCGCGGAGCGCGCGGTCTCGGTCATCATCGAGAACTCGCTGAACCAGAACCGTCAGCTCAAGGGCAAGCAGGTCTTCGAGCTCGGCATCGCCGACGCGCTGTTCGAGGGTGCGGACTTCCTGGAGCAGTCGCTCCTGTGGACCGCGAACGTCCTGAACGGCACCACCGAGGTCGTCCGCGACGAGATCGACCGCGGCGAGGGCTGGGACGCGGCCGTCGTCAAGGGCCGCGCCATCGCGGACTCCAAGGTGCACGGCGCCGCTCCGGCCGCCTACCGCGCGCTGGACATCATCGCCGCGGCCAAGTCCGGCGACCTCCAGGCCGGCTTCGACGCCGAGGACACGGCCCTGGCCGACCTCATCATGGGCGGCGAGCTGCGCTCGGGCATCTACGCCTTCAACCTGGTCCAGAAGCGCGCCAAGCGCCCGGCCGGTGCCCCGGACAAGTCCCTGGCCCGTCCGGTCACCAAGGTCGGCGTCGTCGGCGCGGGCCTGATGGCCTCGCAGCTGGCGCTGCTCTTCCTGCGCCGCCTGGAGGTGCCGGTGGTCCTCACCGACATCGACCAGGAGCGCGTGGACAAGGGCGTGGGCTACGTCCACGCCGAGATCCAGAAGCTGCTCGGCAAGGGCCGCATCAACCAGGACAAGGCCAACCGCCTGACCGCCCTGGTGACCGGTGTGCTCGACAAGGCCGAGGGCTTCGCGGACGCGGACTTCATCATCGAGGCCGTGTTCGAGGAGATGTCCGTCAAGCAGAAGGTGTTCGCGGAGGTCGAGGCGGTCGCCCCGGCGCACGCGATCCTCGCCACCAACACCTCCTCGCTGTCGGTGTCGGAGATGGCCTCGAAGCTCCAGCACCCGGAGCGCGTGGTCGGCTTCCACTTCTTCAACCCCGTCGCGATCCTCCCGCTGCTGGAGATCGTCCGCGGTGAGCAGACCGACGACGCGTCCCTGGCCACGGCCTTCGGTGTCGCCAAGAAGCTGAAGAAGACCGCGGTCCTGACGAAGGACGCCCCGGCGTTCGTCGTGAACCGCATCCTGACCCGCTTCATGGGCGAGATCCAGAACGTCATCGACGAGGGCACCCCGGTCGTCACGGCGGAGAAGGCCATCGAGCCGCTCGGCCTGCCGATGTCCCCGCTGGTGCTGCTGGAGCTCGTGGGCCCGGCGATCGGCCTGCACGTCTCCGAGACCCTGAACCGCGCCTTCCCGGAGCGCTTCACCGTCTCCCCGAACCTGGCGGCCGTGGTCAAGGCCGGCAAGCGCGGCTTCTACGTCTACAACGCGGAGAACGGCTTCAAGCCGGAGCTCGACCCCGAGGTCGCCGCGCTCCTGGTCCAGGGCGACTCCGTCCTGACCGAGGAGCAGGTCCGCGACCGCGTCCTGGACGCGGTGGCGCAGGAGATCGGCCTGATGCTGGAGGAGGGTGTCGTGGCCGAGGCCCAGGACATCGACCTCTGCCTCATCACGGGTGCCGGCTGGCCCTTCCACCTGGGCGGCATCACGCCGTACCTGGACCGTGAGGGCGTCTCGGAGCGGGTGAACGGCAAGAAGTTCCTCGCCCCGGGTGTCGCCAGCGTCCCGGCGTAACCCACGGCGCTCCGCGCAACGGCCCGTCCGCACCCGGTGCGGACGGGCCGTTCGCGTGCCCGGGGCCGTTCGCGTGCCCGGGGCCGTTCGCGTGCCCGGGGCCGTTCGCGTGCCCGGGGCCGTTCCCGGTGTCCCGGGAGGTGTCCCGGGAGCGGCCCCGCCGCCGTCAGCGGCGGCCGAGGCGGCCGTTCTTGACCAGCCGCTGGGCCGCGGGCGACGCGGGGTTGATGCTCAGCGCCCGCTGTCCCGCCCGGCGGCGCAGGTCGTCGCCGGGCTTGCCGAGCTTCGCGGCGGTCTCCGCGATCCTCAGCCAGACCAGCGCGCGCCCGCTGTCCTCGGAGATCTCGACGGCCCGCTCGATCCGCCGCTTGGCCTGGTCGGTCTCCTTGCGGCGGATGTGGGCCTGGGCCATGCCGATGAGCAGGTCGAGGTTCTCGTGCTCGGCGAGCAGCCGCGCGCCCACCTCCAGGACGCCCCGGTCGTCCTTGGCCTCCACGAGGGAGGCGAACCCGCCGAGGGTGATGTCGGTGAAGGGCACGTCGTCGGGCTCGGTGGGCTCGCCGGTGGCGCGCAGGGTCCAGCCCTTGCCCCGGCGCCACTTCCAGGTGCGCGGGCCGGGCAGGTCCAGCCGGGTCCGGGTGCGCTCGTTGAAGTGCATGGAGAGCTCGGGGCGGCCCTCCCACTGGTCGACGGCGGCGGCGACGTACGCCTCGGCGACCGGGCGCAGGAAGGCGTACCGCTTGGGCTGCATGCAGTAGCCGACGGCCTGGACGTACGGGGTGACCTCGGCGCGGATGTGCTCGACGTCCAGCACCCGGTCGGCCGCGGCGCCGGTGGGTGCGTCCAGGTCGGGGAGCAGGGCGTGGGTGAGGGTGGCGGGGATGCGGTTGCTGTTGGCGTAGGGGCGCATCCGCCGGATCACCTCCAGGGCGCCGATCTGGGCGACGGGGATCCCGTACAGGGCGCGGGCGGTGAACAGGCCTGTGGAGAAGCAGCCGATGACCTGACGGGGGCGCAGGTACTCGAAGACCGTCTCGGCCAGTACCGGGACGTCCAGGACGAGGAAGGGCACGCCCGACTCGCGGGCCGCCTCGCCGAGGGTGTCGGCGAGGCTGGAGGGGGCGCTGGGGTGCGGTTTGAAGACGATGGCGCCGTGGCCGAGGGCGAGGGCGTGCCGGAACATGCGCAGGTGCAGCTCCTCCTCTTCCTCCTCGGTGAGGATGCCGAGCGGGGAGAGGTACTGGCCGAGCAGGAGCGCGGTCTCTGGGCCGAGCCGCGCCAGCGGGGGCGGGATCACCCGGTCGAGGATCGGCGCGCACTCTCGGGTGACCTCGGCGATCAGCTTGAGGACGGCGCCGGTGTGCACGGGCTGCGAGGGGATCCCGTACTCGGTGAGGAGCATGGGCAGCAGGGTGGGCACGAGGTCCAGGTAGAGGACCTCCGCGATCCGGCCGTGCAGGGAGCGGGGCAGGTCGTTGCGGGTCGGGCCGTAGCTCATGACCCCGTCGGCGTAGACGGCGAGGGTGGCGTCCGAGAAGATCTTGCAGAGGGTCTGGGCGGGTTTGACCTGGATGGACTCGACGACGAGTTCCAGGGGGCCCGGCCGGATGCCGATCTTCTCCGCCATGACCGTGCGCCACAGGGGGGCGTCCTCGTCCCGCGGGGACCACAGCGCGGGGTGGAAGGGGTAGATGAGGTCGTTCCAGTAGACGACCCGGTGGAAGCGCGCGAGCACGGCGGCGGCGCCGGGCATCTTGTGCAGCGGGGTGGCGACCTCGGGGATGTCGACGTTGTTGCACACCAGCAGGATGCGCTCGCGGTCGTCCTGGCCGAGCTGACCCGCTTCGATGGCGGCGGCCACCGTCATGGCGCCGTAGAGGGTGGAGGCGGCGAATATCCGGGTCATCGGGCGGCGGCGCCCTGGTGCCGGGCCATCACTGCCCTGAGCTTGTTCACGCGTGCGGAGTCCATTCCTGACAGCGTCCCCTCCAGGACGTCCTGGGGGAGGTCCCGGAGGATCTGCGCGCTGCGTTCCAGCAGCAGGCCCCGGATGAGTTCCTCGTACGACTCTGCGCGGTCCATGTGAATCACGATGAGCGCGCAGAGAGTTCGCATCGCCTTGAACGACAGTTCATATCCGCGGGGGTGCCGGTCGAGCTCGTCGAAAATCAGCCGGAAGGCGGGAAGGAAGTCGAGCTGCCGTTCGTCCGGCACCTTGGTGAGTGAAGTGGACACATCACGGCGGTAGAAGATGCCGTGGAGGTCGACGACTCCGAAGGAGCGGGTCCGCAGGTGCAGCTTGTAGAACCACGGGCGGTCCTCGGCGGTGCGCAGGCTCTCGTCGAAGAACAGCGCGTCGACCTCCCGGAGGCGCTCGCGGTCGTAGATGCCGGCCCAGGACTGCGGGTAGTCCATGAAGGTCGAGGCGTCCACGGGGCCGATGTAATCCGCGGGATTCAACGGAAGGGCCCTCGGGGCGAGCGGCGCCATGACTATCTTGCGTTTCCTGCCGTAGACCCGGACATGGCCGGTGCGCAGGAAATCGACCCCTGACTCGCCCATCCAGCCGACGAGTTGCGCGAGATATCCGGGGGCGTACCAGTCGTCCCCGTCGAGGAAGGTGAAGAAACGCCCGCGCGCCGCAGAGAGGCCGATGTTCCGGGTGGCCGAGATTCCCAGGTTGTACTGATTGCGGATCAGTACGGCGCCGGGGATCCGAGGCACCATTTCCCGGAGGATCTCTGATGTCCCGTCAACGGACCCGTCGTCCACGACGATGAACTCGAAATCCTCCCTGGCATTCAGCACCAAGGACTTGAGTGCCGTCCGACAGTAGTCCCGCACGTCACACATGGCAACGATTACCGAAAGGGTCACCATCGAAAGTACTCACCTCATTTCCATTTCTTTCACACACCCCCGGGAGGCGACCGGGGACCGGCCTGCCGTACGCCCCCTCCAGCCTACGATCAAGTAACGCGCCGCCATCATGACAGAACCACTCGAAGCCCCCATACAATCACCCCGGTGTGACGTACAACTCCCCTGCCCGTCGAGGCCTTTTCGTGACACCTAAGGATCGGATCAGCAGGTAAGGTCTAACGGGCCGCGCGGAGCAAACCCGTCGGCAAGCGCCCAGCCGCGGTCGCGTCGACGGCAGTTGGACACCACCCACCGACCCGGGAATCACCAGTGCGCATCCACGTGCTCGCAGACTCCGACACCCGCTGGAAATGGGGTGCGGGGCTGGCGGTGGGCCTGGCTCCCGGCAGTGAGGTGCACGCGCACATGCTGCGCGGCAGGAGCACTCCGACGGCGCGGCAGCTGGCCGAGGTCGGCATCACCCCCGCCACCATCACCGAGTCCACGCTCCCCGAGTTCGCGGCGGCCCCCGAACTGGACGCGGCGGACCTCGTCATCCTGGGCACGGTCGGCGGCTCCACCCACGCCGCCCTGCACGCGCTGGCCGCCCGGTTCCGCGGCGCCGCCCGCCGGCCGGTCCTCATGACCGGATACGTCGGCGTCGTCTACGAGAAAATGGCCGACGGTCTGCTGCTGCGCGCCGGTGCCGATATCGTCCTCGCCAACAGCCCTTTCGACCGGCGCCGGTTCGGCGAGGTCTACGAACCCCTCGGAATTCCGGGCTCCTGCATCGTCCAGACCGCCCTCCCCTTCCTCGACCAAAGACCCTACGACCCGAACCGGACGCACGCCCTCCACCCTTATACGGTGTGCTTCGCCGTGCAGCCCTCGGTACCCGCCGACCGCAATGGCCGCCTCTACATGCTGCGCCGGGCGATATCCCACGCGCGGTTGCGCCCCGGACGCGACGTGCTGGTGAAACTCCGCAGCAAGCCCGGCGAGGCCACCACCCACGTCGAAGCGCACCACTACCAGGTCCTGGCGGAGCAGCTGGAAGAACCGCTGCCCCGCAACCTGCATTTCGTCTACGGCAACATGTCGGAAACCCTGGACCGTACCGACCTGTTGGTGACGGTCAGCTCCACGGCCGCTCTCGAATCGATGCACCGTGGAATGCCCACCGCGATCCTGAGCGATCTGGGAGTGCGGGAAATACACGGGAACCACTACTTCGCCGGTTCCGGCTGCGTCACCGACTGGTCCGCGATAGACGAGGGCGCCGCCCCCCTCGCGTACGAGTCCTGGACCGCCGACCAGGGAATCCGCGCCGTGGACCCGTTCGGGGAACTGCGGACGCGGATCACGGAATTGCTGGACCGTCCGCTGCCCCCGATATCCCCCTACTACACGGCCGACAGCGCCCCCGATTACGTCGGCGCGCTGCTGCGCCGCCGGGGCCTGAACCCGGACGGCTCCCCCGGAGCGGGCGCCGCGGCGCGCTCCGGCGGGCCGATGCGGCGCACCTCGCGCCGCGTCCTGAAGGTCGCCTACCAGTTCGGCGTCCAGCGCGTGGCACCGAAGATCCAGCAGTGGGGCGGCGTGTGAGCGCCCCGCACACCGAACCGGCCCCCGGAGGCAACCCCGTGAACGTCACCGCCGTCATACCCGCCCGGGGCGGCTCCAAGGGCATCCCCGGGAAGAACGTCGCCGAGGTCGGCGGGGTCCCCCTCGTCGCCCGCGCCGTGCGCGCCTGCCTCGGCGCGGTCCACGTGACCCGGGTCGCGGTGTCCACCGACGACGCGGCGATCGCCGCCGCGGCACGGGCGGCCGGCGCGGAGGTGGTCGAGCGCCCCGCCGAGCTGGGCTCCGACGAGGCCTCCAGCGAGTCGGCGCTGCTGCACGCGCTGGACCGGCTGGAGGACGGGCACGGGGAGCCCGTGGACGTCCTGGTCTTCGTCCAGTGCACCAGCCCCTTCGTCACCGCGGAGGAGGTGGACGAGACGGTCCTCGCGGTGGTGCGCGACGGCGCCGACTCCGCGTTCACCGCGGTGCCCTTCCACGGCTTCCTGTGGACCGCCGCGCCCGGCGCCGGACCCGGCCACCGCGCGCACGGCGTCAACCACGACAGCGCCGTCCGCCAGCGCCGCCAGGACCGTACGCCCGAGTACCTGGAGTCGGGGGCGGTCTACGCGATGCGCGCCGACGGCTTCCGCCGCCACGGCCACCGCTTCTTCGGCCGGACCCAGCTCGTCCCCACCGCCCCCGAACGGGCCGTGGAGATCGACGAGCCCGGCGACCTCGACCGGGCCCGCGCGCTCGCGCCCCTCCTCGACCCGCAGCAGACCCCGGCGGCCCCGTCGTCGCCGGACCCCTCGCAGTACCTCGGAAAGGAACTCTGAACAGTGGTGCACAGCAACCGGATCCGCCGGATCGGGAACAAGGAGGTCGGCACGGGCCGGCCCACCTATGTGATCGGCGAGATCGGGATCAACCACAACGGTGAGCTCGCCAACGCCCTGGCGCTCATCGACGCGGCCGCCGACGCGGGCTGTGACGCGGTGAAGTTCCAGAAGCGCACGCCCGAGATATGCACCCCGCGCGACCAGTGGGACATCGAGCGCGACACCCCCTGGGGCCGGATGACGTACATCGACTACCGCCACCGCGTGGAGTTCGGCGAGGACGAGTACCTCGCCGTGGACGAGCACTGCCGTGCCCGCGGCATCGCCTGGTTCGCCTCCCCCTGGGACACCGAGGCCGTCACCTTCCTGGAGAAGTTCGACGTCCCCGCCCACAAGGTCGCCTCCGCCTCGCTGACGGACGACGAGCTGCTGCTCGCCCTGCGCGCCACCGGCAAGACGGTCATCCTGTCCACCGGCATGTCCACCCCGCGGCAGATCCGGCACGCGGTCGAGGTGCTCGGCAGCGAGAACATCGTCCTGCTGCACGCCACCTCCACCTACCCGGCCAGGGCCGAGGAGCTGAACCTGCGGGTCATCAACAGCCTGGAGGCGGCCTACCCGGACGTGCCCGTCGGCTACTCCGGCCACGAGACCGGCCTGCAGACCACGGTGGCCGCCGTCGCCATGGGCGCCTGCGCCGTCGAGCGGCACATCACCCTCGACCGCGCCATGTGGGGCTCCGACCAGGCCGCCTCCGTAGAACCCGGCGGCCTCGCCCGCCTCGTGCGCGACATCCGCACCATCGAGACCGCACTCGGCGACGGCGTCAAGAAGGTCTACGCGTCCGAGCTCGGCCCCATGAAGAAGCTCCGCCGCGTCCAGAGCCCCCTGTCCGCCGAGGGCGTGACGACCTCGGCATGAGCGACACCCTCGCCCTGGTGGAGAGCCCGGCTCAACTACTGAACGTCCTGGAGTGGGCCCACGTCCACCCGGGCGAGGCAGCGTCCCTCACCGTCGCCGTCCTCCAGCCGACGGACCCGCGCTCGCGCGCGCAGGTCCGCCGGCTGTGCCGGTTCGCCTCCCAGGCCAAGGTGGTGTGGCGGCGCTACGAGGTCCGCGCGGGCTACCTGGAACGGGCGGGCGAACTGATGCGCCTGGGGCGGGCGGTGGCGGCAGCCGAGCGGCTGGTCATCGGGGACCTGTTCTCCCGCACCATCCAGCTCCTGCTGCCCCGCTCCAAGGCCCGCGAGGTCGTCGTCGTGGACGACGGCACCGCCACCACCGAACTGGTCCACCTGCTGACGTACGGGCAGCAGCTGACCCGGTGGCACCAGGGCGACATCAAGCCCTCCGCCGCCAAGGGCGGCCCCGTCAACCGCTGGCTGGCCCGCGACGGGCTGGAGCGCGCCGTCTTCTTCACCTGCATGCCCGTGTCCCCTCCCCCGGGCACCGAGGTGCGCCCGAACGACTACGCCTGGAGCCGGGAGACCTTCGGCCCCGTGCGGGTTCGCGACGGGGCCGACCTGGCGGGCAGCTCCCTCGTGGAGACCGGGGTCGTCGACCAGGACCTGTACGTCGACGCCGTCGGCTGGATCGCCCGCTCCCGCGCGGCCCGCCGCTATCTGGCGCACCGCCGGGAGAGCCCGCGGAAGCTGGAGCGGATCGCCGCGGCCACGGGCCTGGAGATCGTCCACCCCGAACTGCCGCTGGAACTGACCGCGCTGACCGAGCCCATCGGGCAGTCCGTGCTGACCTTCGCGTCCACCGTCGCGTACACCCTCCCCATCGTGCTGGGGAGTTCGCCGGTACGGGTGGAGCTGTGCGACATGGACGACTCCTGGATCACCCCGGACACGGCGGAGCGCTCGGTGGACTTCCTGCGGCGGATCTCCGCCCTGGCGGTGGAGCGGCACGGCCTGGCCCGGATCCCGCCGCAGCCGCGCGACCGGGCGAGGACGCCCTCGTAACGGCGTCAGAACCGCTGCCAGCGGCCCAGGGAGAGTGACGAGCCGTCCTTCTGACGGTTGACCAGCAGTTCGCCGCGGGCGCTGATCGAGGCGATGACGACCAGGCCGTACGCGTCGACGGCGAGGGCCGGGGACTCCAGGCACTCCTCGCCGATCTCGGTCCACCACAGTCCGGCGGCCTCGTGCTCCGTGGGGTACGCGGCGAGGGCGGTGCGGCCTCCGACGGTGCGGTGGGCCAGCACCGTGCAGTCGTAGCCGTCGACCACGGCGCGGGCGGCGGCGACGGTCCCGTAGGCCGGTCCGCCGCCGAGGGCCAGCACCCCGGCGCCCTCGCGGTAGCCGGACACCCCGCTGCCGTCGGCCGCGTGCCAGAAGTGGGTGACCCGGCCGGGGGAGGTCTCCAGGACGCAGAGCGAGCCGTCCTGGGCCAGGCAGGGGACGTCCTCCCCCTTGACCAGCGGGCCGCCGGGCGCGCTCTGGGCCCACAGCGAGATGCCCTTCTCACCCGGGGCGGCGAACCGGACGCGGCCGTCGGCGGTCGAGGCGGCGCAGGCCCCCTCGAAGGTCTTGCTGCCGCGCAGGTCGTCCCACGCGCCCCAGCCGCCCTTCTTGTCCTGGCGCCGTACGTGGACCCCGCGCCCGGCGTTGCGCACGAACACGTGCGGTGCGCCCTGGGCGTCCACGGCGAGGACCGGCGGGCCGCCGCGGTGGGACATGTCGGGCTTGCTGTAGAGGGTGCCCAGCGATTCCCAGGGGCCCATCGGACGGCCGCTCTGGTACTGCACCGCGTGGTGGTAGGTGACGGTGTCGCCCGGGTCGCCCTCCCCGGCGCGGCGCCTGCGCCGGCCCACGAAGTGGGCGTAGCCGTCGGGGCCCTGGCCCACGGCGAGGTCGGTCAGCTCCTCGGCGGGCAAGAGCTCGGGGCCGCTCCAGCCGGGGCCGCCGGGGGCGCGCTCGGTCCAGCGCAGCAGTCCGTCCTCGGTGCGCGCGTAGGCGGTGAGCCGTCCGTCCTTGCCTGCGAGGAGCCAGCGGCCGCGTACGGGGCCCAGTGCGACGGTGTTCCAGTCACGCGCGGTGGCCGGTGCGGGTGGTCCGGCGGGGCGGCGGGTGGATGTGGGCGAATTGCGCCTGGATCGCGTCGCCATGGACCGCCAGCAACCCTTCCCCTTCACCATTCGAACGGAATCAGGATACCCCGGGGGTCTTCTGGCGTGATCCTGCGTTTATGTTGTTGCCCGCGAGATTCCCCCGCATCCCGTTCGGAAGGCCGGTCCCGGGCATGACCTCAGACACCACCGCCACGACGACCCCGACCGAGGACGACGCGTCCGGCGGGCCCGCCCCGCACCCGGCCCGGTCGCGCGGCAGCCGGATCCGGCGCGGCCTGGCCTGGACGGCGGCCGTCCTGGTCCTCGGCGGGGCGGGATCGGGATGGTGGCTCTACAGCCACCTCAACGGGAACATCGAAAGCGTCGACCTGGACAAGGCGATCGGCACCGACAACCGGCCGGCGAAGGTCGTCGAGAACGCGCAGAACATCCTGGTCCTCGGCTCCGATTCGCGTGCCGGGGCCAACGGGGAGCTCGACCACGGCGACGTCAGCGGGGCCCGTTCGGACACCGCGATGCTGGTGCACGTACCCGAGGGCCGCGCCAGGGCCACCGCGGTGAGCATCCCGCGCGACACCCTCATCTCCCGGCCCGAGTGCAAGGACAAGGACGGAAGAAACGTTCCTGCGGCGAACCGGGTCATGTTCAACTCCGTCTACTCGGTGGCCGGTCCGGCCTGCGTGGTCAAGACGGTGGAGCAGCTGTCCGGGATCCGCGTCGACCACTTCGTCGAGGTGGACTTCGCCGGGTTCAAGGGCCTGGTGGACGCGCTCGGCGGGGTCACCGTCACCCTCGACCAGCCGATGAGCGGCGCGAAGGGCGGTCTGAAGCTGGACGCGGGCACGCACCGCCTCAACGGAACGGACTCGCTGAAGTTCGTCCGCACCCGCTACGGGTACGGCGACGGCAGCGACCTCGGACGCATAGGGCTCCAGCAGCAGTTCATGCTCGCGATGCTGTCCGAGATCAAGAAGCAGGACGCCCTCGGCAACCCGGCCCGGCTCTACAAGCTCGCCGACGCCGGCACCAAGTCGCTGACCACCGACTCCGATCTGGCCTCGCTCACCGCGCTGTCCGACTTCGCGCGGAGCATGAAGGGCGTGGACCCGTCCACCATGGAGACCGTCATGCTGCCGGTGGACTACGACAAGGTGGACCGGAACCGGGTCGTCATCGCACAGGAGCAGGCCTCCCAGTTGTGGGAGGCCCTGCGGACCGACCAGAAGATCCCCGCCTCGGCGAAGGACTCGCCCGCCAAGGGCGGCTCGGGCAAGACCCCGAAGGAACCGAAGGTCTCGCCCTCGCCGTCCGCGGGCTAGGCCCGGGCCGGGCCTCCTTCAGCGGTGCTCGACCCGTACGTCCTCACCGCGGCCGAGCCGGCTGTGGCTGCGGCCGTAGAGGAAGTAGACGACGACGCCGATCGCCATCCAGACGACGAAGCGGATCCAGGTCTCGGCCGGCAGGTTGAGCATCAGCCAGAGCGAGGCCGCGATCGACAGGATCGGGATCAGCGGCACCCAGGGGGTACGGAAGGCCCGGTGCAGGTCGGGGCGGGTCTTGCGCAGGATGATCACGCCGAGGGCGACGAGCACGAAGGCGAACAGGGTGCCGATGTTCACCAGTTCCGCGAGCTTCTCCAGGCTGGTGAAGCCCGCGACGACGGCGATGATCCCGCCGAGCAGGAGGGTCGCCCGGTAGGGGGTGCGGTACTTGGGGTGGGTGACGGAGAAGACGCGCGGCAGCAGTCCGTCACGGCTCATCGCGAAGAACACGCGGGTCTGGCCGAGCAGCAGGATCATGCACACGGTGATCAGACCGACCGCCGCCCCGAGACTGATGGCACCGGAGAAGAAGGGCTGGTTCACCGACTTGAAGGCTTCGGCCAGTGGCGCCGTCGCCGACATCTCCGAGTACTTCTGCATACCGGTGACCACCAGCGTCACCGCGACGTAGAGCACGGTGCAGACCAGCAGCGAGCCGAGGATGCCGCGGGGCATGTCCCGCTGGGGGTTCTTGGTCTCTTCGGCGGCGGTGGCCACGACGTCGAAGCCGATGAAGGCGAAGAAGATGAGGGAGGCCGCGGTGAAGATGCCCATGACACCGAAGTTGGTGGGCGCGTAGCCGAAGAGCAGCTGGACCAGTGGCGTGTGCAGGCCGTTGCCCGCTTCCTGCGGTTGGGCCGGAGGGATGAACGGCGAGTAGTTGTCGGCCTTGATGAAGAACAGGCCCGCGACGATGACCAGCAGGACCACGAAGACCTTGATGGCGACCACGACCGCGGTGATCCGCGCCGAGAGCTTCGTCCCGACGACCAGGATCGCGGTCAGCGCCAGGACCAGCAGGAAGGCCAGCAGGTCGAAGCTTCCTCCGGCGTCGGGCCCGGAGAGTGCCGCGGGCAGGTCCCAGCCGAGGTTGGTGTGCATGAGGTGGCGCACGTACCCGGACCAGCCGACCGCCACGACGGCGGTGCCGAGCGCGAACTCCAGCACCAGGTCCCAGCCGATGATCCAGGCGGGCAGCTCACCGATCGAGGCGTAGGAGAAGGTGTACGCCGAACCGGCCACCGGCACGGTGGACGCGAACTCGGCGTAGCAGAGCGCTGCGAGAGCGCAGACGATACCCGCCGCGACGAAGGCGAGGGCAGTGGCGGGTCCGGCATTGTTGCGGGCTGCGATGCCCGTGAGCACGAAGATGCCGGTGCCGATGATGACGCCCACACCGAAGACCGTCAGGTCCCAGGCGGAGAGCGACTTGCGGAGCGCGTGTTCCGGCTCCTCCGTGTCGCGGATGGACTGCTCCACCGTCTTGGTGCGGAAGACGCTGTTCAGATCCTTGCTCACCGACGCACCTCCGAAAGGTGACGACGCACGAACGGGCCGGGAGGCCCACCCCTTCAAGGGTGATCTCCCGGCCCGTGACGTGCAACCGCGCGGCGATCTAGTCGACGGTGGCGGCCGTCTCGCTCTCGAAGCGCCCGTCCAGCTTCGCCACGAGTCCGGTGACCTGGCGGGCGATGTCCGGGGCGGTCAGGCCGATCTCGGCCATGATCTCCTTGCGCAGCGCGTGGTCGAGGAAGCGCTGCGGGATGCCGAAGTCGCGCAGCGGCACGTCCACGCCCGCGTCGCGCAGGGCCTGCGCGACGGCGGCGCCGACGCCGCCGGTACGGCCGTTGTCCTCGACGGTGACGACCACCCGGTGGTGCTCGGCGAGCGGGGCCATGGCCTCGTCCACCGGCTTCACCCAGCGGGGGTCGACCACGGTCGTCGAGATGCCCTGCTTGTCGAGCAGGTCGGCGATCTCCAGGCACATCGGGGCGAGCGCGCCGACCGAGACGAGGAGTACGTCCGGCCGGGTGACCTCGGCGCCGGGGGCGCGCAGCACGTCCATGCCGCCGATCCGGCCGACGGCCGGGACGGCCGGTCCGACGACGCCCTTGGAGTAGCGCACGACGGTGGGGGCGTCCTTGACCTCGACGGCCTCGCGCAGCTGCGCGCGCAGCTGCTCGGCGTCGCGCGGGGCGGCCAGCCGCAGGCCCGGGACCACCTGGAGGATGGACATGTCCCACATGCCGTTGTGGGAGGCGCCGTCGTCACCGGTGACGCCGGCCCGGTCCAGGACGAAGGTGACCCCGCACTTGTGCAGGGCGACGTCCATCAGGACCTGGTCGAAGGCGCGGTTGAGGAAGGTCGCGTAGACGGCGAAGACCGGGTGGACGCCGCCGCTGGCCAGGCCTGCCGCGGACGTGGCGCCGTGCTGTTCGGCGATGCCCACGTCGTAGATGCGGTTCGGGAAGGCCTCGGCGAACTTGTGGAGTCCGACCGGGTGGAGCATGGCGGCGGTGATGCCGACGATGTCCTCGCGCTCGTGGCCGAGCTTGACCATCTCGTCGGCGAAGACGGAGGTCCAGCTGGCCGCGGCCGTCTTCACCGGCAGGCCGGTGTCCGGGTGGATCACGCCGACGGCGTGGAAACGATCCGCCTCGTGCTCCAGGGCCGGGGTGTAGCCCCGTCCCTTCTGGGTGAGGCAGTGCACGATGACCGGGCCGCTGAAGCGCTTGGCGCGCGTCAGGGCGGACTCCAGGGCCTCGATGTCGTGGCCGTCGATCGGGCCGATGTACTTCAGGCCGAGGTCCTCGAACATGCCCTGCGGGGCGATGAAGTCCTTGAGGCCCTTCTTGGCACCGTGCAGGGTCTCGTACAGCGGCTTCCCGACGACCGGGGTGCGCTCCAGGAGGTCCTTGCCGCGGGCCAGGAAGCGCTCGTAGCCGTCCGTGGTGCGCAGGGTCGCGAGGTGGTTCGCGAGGCCGCCGATGGTGGGGCCGTACGAACGCTCGTTGTCGTTGACGACGATGACCAGCGGGCGGTCCTTGGCGGCGGCGATGTTGTTCAGCGCCTCCCAGGCCATGCCGCCCGTCAGCGCGCCGTCGCCGATGACGGCGGCGACGTGGTGGTCCTCGCGGCCGAGCACCTCGTTGGCCTTGGCGAAGCCGTCGGCCCAGCCCAGCACCGTGGAGGCGTGCGAGTTCTCGATCACGTCGTGCTCGGACTCGGCGCGGGAGGGGTAGCCGGACAGGCCGCCCTTGCTGCGCAGGTCGGAGAAGTCCTGGCGGCCCGTGAGCAGCTTGTGGACGTAGGCCTGGTGGCCGGTGTCGAAGAGGACCTTGTCCTTGGGCGATTCGAAGACCCGGTGCAGGGCGATCGTCAGTTCGACCACGCCGAGGTTGGGGCCGAGGTGCCCGCCGGTCTTGGAGACGGCGTCGACGAGGAAGGACCTGATCTCGGCCGCGAGCTGGTTGAGCTCCTCCTGGCCGAGCCCGTCCAGATCGCGCGGTCCCTTGATGCGGGTCAGCAGCACCCGTGCCTCCTTGCAGTTGCTTGCCGGGCTGTCGAGTCTAATGTTCCGCCCGCGAGGGCGGTCATCGGGCGGTACCGCAAGGGTCACGCCTTTGTCATACCTGTACACCTCATCTGGGAATCACACCTCCCAAACGGGCGTATATCCGCACAGTCGTGCGTATCGATCTACGCACAGGTGCCCGGTGCCACACGAAGTGGCACCGGGCACTGTGACGGGTCTTACCGTCCCGCATGGCCCCGGAGGGCCCGCGGTCAGGCGCGTCCTGCGGTCTTCTGGGTCTTGCGCGTCACCGAGTCGATGACGACCGTCGCCAGCAGTACGGCGCCGGTGATCATGTACTGGATGGGCGTCGCGATCCCCTCCAGGGCCAGACCGTACTGGATGGAGGTGATGACCATGACGCCGAGGAGGGCGTTCCAGGTCCGGCCGCGGCCGCCGAAGAGGCTGGTGCCGCCGATGACGGCCGCCGCGATGACGTTCATCAGCAGGTCACCGGCGCCGGCGCTCTGGTTGGCCGCCGCGATCTTGGAGGCCCAGAAGAGCCCGCCGACTGCGGCGAAGGTGCCGGCGATGGAGAACACCGCGATGCGGATCCCGGCCACGTTGATGCCCGCGCGGCGAGAGGCCTCGACGCTGCCGCCGAGGGCGAAGACGTTGCGGCCGAAGGTGGTGCGGCGCAGCAGGAAGTCCGTGCCGACCAGCGCCACCACGAAGAGCACCACCGCGAGCGGCAGGCCCTTGTACTGGTTGAACACGACGGCGGGCCCGAAGGTGAAGAGCGCGAGCACGCCGGTGCGCAGCAGGATCTCGGTCAGCGGCCGCGAGGGGACCCCGGCGGCCTCCCTGCGGCGGTTGTCGAAGAAGGTGGCGAGGAAGTACCCCGCCACGGCGAGCGCCGCGAGACCGTAACCGGCCGCCACGTCCGAGAAGTAGTACGTGGTCAGCTGCCCGACCACGCCGTCGGGGTCGAGGTTGATGGTGCCGTTGCTGCCGAGGATCTGCAGCATCGCGCCCGACCAGAACAGCAGGCCGGACAGGGTGACCGCGAAGGCCGGGGCGCCGATCTTGGCGAAGAAGAAACCGTGGATGGCGCCGATGAGGGCGCCGCCGGCGACGGCGGCGAGGATCGCGAGCCATTCGTTCACGCCGTGGGTGACGGCGAGGACGGCGACGATCGCACCCGAGACACCGCTGACGGAGCCGACGGAGAGGTCGATCTCGCCGAGCAGCAGCACGAAGATGATGCCGACGGCCATCATGCCGGTGGCGACCATCGTGATCGCGATGTTGGTGAGGTTCTCCGGGGAGAGGAAGTTCGAGTTCAGGCTCTGGAAGATGCTCCAGATGACGATCAGGCCGAGGACGACCGGGAGGGACCCCAGGTCGCCGGCCTTCAGCTTGCGCCCGAACTCGTTGAGGTAGCCGCTCAGGCCCTGTTCGCGCACGAGCAGGCGGGGGTCCACGGCGGGGATGGCGTCCGCCGCCGCTGCCGGGTTGACCGGGTCGACGTGCTGCTGCGTCCCCTTGTCGAGGGGATCGGCGGCAGGCTGGTGGGTGCTCACTTGCGGGCCTCCCCGGTACGGGCCGCCCGGCGGGTCACGGCGTTGTCCGTGGCCCCGGTGATGGCGGAGATGATCTCTTCCTGCGAGGTGTCGGCAACGTTGAAGACACCGTTGTTGCGGCCCAGTCGCAGCACCGCCACCTTGTCGGCGACGGCCTTCACATCGGCCATGTTGTGGCTGATGAGGATGACGGCGTGGCCGCGCTCGCGCAGCCGCTCCACCAGGTCGAGGACCTGTGCGGTCTGCTCGACGCCGAGGGCGGCGGTGGGCTCGTCGAGGATGACGAGCTTGGGCTCGCCGAGCATCGAACGGGCGATCGCCACGGTCTGGCGCTGGCCGCCCGAGAGCGAGGCGATGGGGATCCGGACACTGGGGATCCGGATGGACAGGGTGGTCAGGAGTTCGCGGGCGCGGCGCTCCATCTCCACCTCGTCGAGGACGCCGAAGCGCTTGAGCTCACGGCCGAGGAAGAGGTTGCCGACGACGTCGATGTTGTCGCACAGTGCGAGGTCCTGGTAGACCGTCGCGATGCCCAGGTTCTGGGCGTCGTGGGGCTTGCCGATGGAGACCGGACGGCCCTCCCACTCGATGACGCCGTCATCGATGGGGTGCACGCCGGCGATCGTCTTGACCAGCGTGGACTTGCCGGCGCCGTTGTCGCCGACGAGGGCGACCACCTCACCGGAGTGGATTTCGAGTTCTACGTCGGTCAGGGCCTGTACGGCGCCGAACCGCTTCGAAACCCCTCGCAACGCCAGCACGGGCGCAGCGGACACATGAACCATCTCCTTCGCCGCCTGACCGGCGGGGATGTCGTGCAAAAGAGCAGGAGCGGGGCGGATGGGGGACACGGCAAGAAGGTGAATCGTTTCTGCCCGGCACCCCGCGGGTGGCGGGATGAAGGCGCGGGGCGCCGGGCAGGCTCGGGGCGTCTCGCGGGAGGAGACGTTTCTTCACAGGAGCGTTCGCGCGCGGGGCCTCGGAGGGCCTCCTCAGGGCCCCTCGGGGGCCCCGGCGGACGGTCCTACTTCAGGCCGAGGGTGGCGCAGGCGGCCGCGTACTTGTCGGTGCAGATCTCTTCGACCGTGTAGACACCGTCCTTGACGACGGTGTCCTTGATGTTGGTCTTGGTGAGCGAGACCACCGGGATCAGCACGGACGGCACGGCCTTGGTGGTCGGGCTGTCGATGTTGTTGTTGATGATCCCGTCGATCTTCTCGCCCTTGGCGAGGGCGACGGCCATCTCCGCGGCGGCCGAGGCCTCCGGGGCGTACGGCTTGTAGACGCTCATGAACTGCTCGCCCGCCACGATGCGCTGCACACCGGCGAGTTCGGCGTCCTGGCCGGTGACCGGGGGCAGGGGGGAGAGCCCGGCGGCCTTGAGGGCGGTGATGATGCCGCCGGCCATGCCGTCGTTGGCGGAGTAGACGCCGACCACCTTGTCCTTGCCGAGAGCGGAGAGCGCTCCCGCCATGTTGGTGTTGGCGTTCTCCGGCTTCCACTCCTTGGTGTCGTACTCCTTGCCGATGTTCACCTTGCCGTCGAGGACGGAGTGCGCGCCCTTCTTGAACAGCGCGGCGTTCGGGTCGGTGACGGAGCCGTTCATCATGACGATCTGGCCGTCCTTGGCCTTGTCGCCCAGGGCCTCCAGGAGCGCCTTGCCCTGGACCTTGCCGACCTCTTCGTTGTCGAAGGAGGTGTAGGCGTCGATCGGGCCCTCGGCCAGGCGGTCGTAGGCGACGACCGGGATGCCGGCGTCCTTGGCCTTCTTGACCGCGCCCGCGATGGCCTTGGCGTCGACCGCGTCGACGATCAGGACGTTCACCTTGTTGGTGATCATCGTGTCGACCTGCGAGTTCTGCGTGGTCGCGTCCTGCTTGGCGTTGGCGTAGACGACCTCGGCCTTGCCGCCGGTCAGGTCCGCGACCTTCTTCTCGATCAGCGGCTTGTCGAACTTCTCGTAGCGCGCGGTCTGGTTCTCCGGCAGGAGCAGACCGACCTTGATCGCATCGCCGACGGCGGCGCCCGAGGCCTTCTTCTCCCCGCCCGCTTCCTTGGCACTGCCACAGGCGGCCAGCGAGACGGCCATGGCACCGGCGGCGACGGCGACGGCGGCTCTACGCATACGCGTGTTCATTGGTTGAACCTCCCTGACGAGGCCGCAACACCGCGGCCGAGGTGGGTGTGAGTCAACCCCGGCCGCGAGTTTGCCGTCAAGGAGTGAATCCTTAACGAGATGACAACGGTGCCATCCGTTATCTAACTGAAGACATGACCGCGGGGGCGCGCACTCCGACCCCATTTTCTGCCAAAAGCGTCGAATCGCCCATCTCGCTGAGTACGAGGGCCAGCGCGCCGAGTACTTCCGCACGGCCGCCCAGCGACCCCGTCAGCACCGACAACTGCCGGGCCGCGCTGGGGATCGCGTACCTGCCCACGGACTCGCGGATCGGGGCCAGCACCAGCTCGCCCGCCTCGGCCAGCGAGCCCCCCAGCACCACCCTGCTCGGGTTCAGGAGGTTGCAGAGGCTGGCCACCCCGCTGCCCACGTGCCGGCCGACGTCGCTGATGACCCGGCGGCAGCCCGGGTCCCCCTCGCGGGCCAGCTCGACCACCCGCTCCATCGTCAACTCCGGGCCGTGGCTGCCCTGGAGCAGGGGCAGCACGTAGCGGGCGGCGGCGAAGGTCTCCAGGCAGCCGCGGTTGCCGCAGCGGCAGACGGGACCGGACTCGTCCAGGGTGATGTGCCCGATCTCCCCGGCAGTGCCGCCCGGTCCCCGGTAGATCTGCCCGTTGATCACCAGGCCCGCGCCCACACCGCTGGCCACCTTGATGTACGCCAGGTCCTTGACCCCCCGGCCGCTCCCCCACACGAGTTCGCCGAGCGCCCCGAGGTTCGCGTCGTTGTCCACGTAGACGGGCACGCCGAGGCGCTGCGAGAGTTCCCGGCGCGGGTTGATCCCGGCCCAGCCCGGCAGGATCGCGGTCGACCCCAGGGTGCCGGACTCCACGTCGATGGGGCCGGGGACGCCGAGCCCGACGCCGATGACCTTGTCCCGGCCCACCCCGACGCCCTCGATCAGGCGGCCGACCAGCGCCTCCGCCCGGTCGAACCCGTCCACCCAGGAGGCGTCCACGTCCAGCGGCTCGGCCTCCTCGGCCAGGACCTGGTGCGCGAGGTTGCCGACGGCCACCCGCAGGTGGGTGTGACCGAAGTCCACACCGATCACGATGCCCGCGTCCCCGCTGAGCGAGACGCTGCGGGCCCGGCGGCCACCGGCCGAGGTGTCCGTGACCTCGACGGTCCCGGCCTCTTTGAGCTCACGGACGATGTTGGAGACCGTGGCCGCCGACAGTCCGGTGGTGCGGGCGATCTCCGCCTGGGTCAGCGAACCCGCGAGGCGCACGGCCCGCACGACGCGTTCGAGGTTCGCGCGATGCAGCGAGGACTGCGATCCGGGAGTCTGCACGACTCATCCACTCCTGCCCTTAAGCGACGGCCAGCCGTCGCCCCCCGGCCGGTCGTCGCGGCTGCGCGCTCCGAGACCCCGGCGTCTCTCCAACTTGTGAACCTTAAGTCGAGCCTTTGGGTATCCAGACGTCAAGAGGCTGACGCAGCACGAATCGGACACCGGTGACCAAAAGGAGGAACAGGGGCCTCCTGGATCGTGCTACGGTCGCTGAGGCGCCGGTCCTCTGCGGCCTTTCCGGCCGGACCTGGCGCCCTGTGATGACGGCGCTACGCAAGGAGGTGTTCGGGATGAGTCCCGATCGAAGTCTTTGCAGCGCCCGCGTCCGCTGACCCGTTGATCAGCTGACCTCCACCTGAACGCGCACGGCGGTACTCCTCCGTCTGCGTGCATCCTTTCACTCCTTCCGCATGCCCTGCACCTCGTGACGGGCTGCGTCATCCATGCCCCCGGCGCATCCGCGGCCTTCCGTGCCCCCGTGCGCCGCACCACGATCACTCCACGTGACCGACCGGCTCCGCGCCGCCCGGACACCGTGGAGGGAGGTATTCGTCATGACCATGCTCACCCCTCGCTCCCCCACGAAGCTCGCCCCGCCGGGCCGCTCCCGCCGCGAGCGCAAGGCCGCCGAGCTCGAAGCCGCGACCCGCCTCGTCGGCGAGCGGCTCGCCGGCGTCAGCTCCCGCCCCGTGGTCCGGGTCCTCCAGGACGCGGACACCTCGTACAACGGCCTCACCCACGGCGAGGCGGCGCTGCGCCTGGAGCGGCACGGCGCCAACACCGTCGCCCACGAGCGCGCCCCGCACTGGTCCGCCCAGCTCGCGAAGGCGTTCTGGAATCCCTTCATCGGCGTACTGGTCTTCCTGGCCGCCGTCATGTTCTGGCAGGATCCCGCGGACCCCGGCGTCATCATCCTCTCCGTGATGGTGGGACTCAGCGGGCTGCTGCGCTTCTGGCAGGAGTACCGCTCGGGCCGGGCCGCCGAGGCGCTGAAGAAGCTCGTCACCACCACCTGCGCGGTGCAGCGCCGGGCCGGCACCGGCTCGGGCCCCACCACCTTCGAGGTGCCCATGAACCAGGTGGTTCCGGGCGACCTGGTCAAGCTGGCCGCCGGCGACCTGATCCCGGCCGACCTGCGGATCCTCACCTCGAAGGACCTGATGGTCTCCCAGGCGGCGCTCTCCGGCGAGTCGCTGCCGGTGGCCAAGGCCGACACCCGCGCCGAGGACCTCGGCCAGCACGCCACCACCGACCCGGTCGAGGCGGACAACCTCTGCCTGATGGGCACCTCCGTCACCTCCGGCACCGCGACCGGGGTGGTCGTCGCCACCGGCGCGGACACCTACTTCGGCTCGATGGCCGGCTCGCTGGTCGGCGAGCGCCCGCAGACCAACTTCGACAACGGCGTGCGCCGGGTCAGCTTCCTGCTGATCCGCTTCATGCTGGTGATGGTCCCCGTCGTCTTCATGATCAACGGCTTCACCAAGGGCGACTGGAACGAGGCTTTCCTCTTCGGTATCGCCGTCGCGGTGGGCCTGACCCCCGAGATGCTGCCGATGGTGGTCTCCGCCAACCTGGCGCGCGGCGCGGTGGCCATGTCCAAGCACAAGGTGGTCGTCAAACGTCTCAACGCGATCCAGAACCTGGGCGCGATGGACGTCCTGTGCACCGACAAGACCGGCACCCTCACCGAGGACCGGATCGTCCTGGACCGCTACCTGGACGTCCACGGCAACGAGGACGACGAGGTCCTGGAGTACGGCTACCTCAACGCCCACTTCCAGACCGGCCTGAGGAACCTGATGGACCGGGCGGTCATCAACCGCGTGGACGAGGCCGAGGAGGTTGTCGTCGACGCACGGTTCTCGATGGTCGACGAGATCCCCTTCGACTTCGCCCGGCGCCGGATGTCCGTGGTCCTGAACCGCAACAGCGTGCTCGGCGCGGGCGGCCGCCCCGAGCACGTGATGATCACCAAGGGTGCGGTCGAGGAGGTCCTCGACCTGTGCACGCACATGAGGGACCGCGGCGAGAGGGTCGAACTGACCGAGCAGCTGCGGTGGCACGTCACCCGGATCGCCGAGGACAACAACAGGCGGGGCCTGAGGGTCCTGGCCGTCGCCACCCGTACGGTCGCCGCCCCGCGCGACACCTACTCCGTCGCCGACGAGGACGGTCTGACCCTGATCGGCTTCCTCGCCTTCCTCGACCCGCCGAAGGCCTCCGCGGCCGCGGCCCTGCGCGGCCTGGCCGACAAGGGCATCGCGGTGAAGGTGGTCACCGGCGACAACGAGCTGGTGGCGGCCCGGGTCTGTGCCGACGTCGGCATCGAGGTGGGCCACGTGGTCGCGGGCGCCGAGCTGGACGGCCTCGACGAGGAGGCGCTGCGCGCGCTGGCCGCCCGTACGACGGTCTTCGCCAAGGTCAACCCCGTCCAGAAGGCCCGTATCGTGCGGGCGCTGCAGGCCGAGGGGCACACCGTCGGCTTCCTCGGGGACGGGATCAACGACGCGGCGGCGCTGCGCGACGCCGATGTCGGCATCTCGGTCGACACCGCCGTCGACATCGCCAAGGAGTCGGCGGACATCATCCTGCTGGAGAAGGACCTGACCGTCCTGGAACAGGGTGTCGTCCAGGGCCGGACCACCTTCGGCAACACCATCAAGTACATCAAGATGACGGCCTCGTCGAACTTCGGCAACGTCTTCTCGGTGCTGGTGGCCAGCGCCTTCATCCCCTTCCAGCCGATGCTCGCGATCATGCTGCTGGTGCAGAACCTGGTCTACGACATCGCCCAGCTGGCCACCCCGTGGGACCGGATGGACGAGGAGTACCTGCGCAAGCCGCGGAACTGGGACGCCAAGGGCATCTTCCGTTTCATGGTGACCATCGGGCCGATCAGCTCGATCTTCGACATCGCCATGTTCGTGATCATGTGGAACGTCTTCTCCGCCGACAACGAGGCCGCCCAGTCGCTCTTCCAGTCCGGCTGGTTCATCGAGGGCCTGCTCTCGCAGACCCTGGTCGTCCACATGATCCGCACCCGCAAGATCCCCTTCATCCAGTCGCGCGCCTCCTGGCCGGTGATGGTGATGACCGTCCTCGCGGTGCTGACCGGGCTCTGGCTGCCCTTCTCCCCGCTGGCCCCCTCGCTGGGCTTCGTGGCCCTGCCCGCGAGCTACTTCCCCTGGCTGATCGTCGTGCTCCTCGCGTACTGCACGCTCACCCAGCTGGTGAAGACCTGGTACATCCGCACCTTCAAGACCTGGCTGTAGGAAGGGGGACGGGCCGATGACCCTGCTCACGGAGTGGGAGATGGCCGGCCACCTGGCGGCCGCCCTCGGATTCGGGGCGGTCATCGGCCTGGAACGGCAGTGGCGGGCCCGCTTGGCGGGCCTGCGCACCAACGCCCTGGTGGCGGGCGGGGCCGCACTGTTCGTGCTGCTCTCGCAGTACGGGTTCCTCAGCACGGTCTCCGAGGTGAACTACGACGGCTCGCGGGTCGCCGCCCAGATCGTCTCCGGGATCGGCTTCCTGGGCGCCGGGGTGATCATGCGGGACGGGCTGAGCGTCCGGGGCCTGAACACGGCCGCCACCCTGTGGTGCTCGGCGGCCGTGGGCTGCCTGGCCGGGGTGGGCCTGTTCGTGCTGGCCGCCTTCGGCACGGCGGGCGTGGTGGGGGCGAACCTCCTGCTGCGCCCGCTGGGCCGGCGGCTCGACCGGGAGCCGCGCGGCGGGGCCGAGGTCGCCGTCGACTACCACTTCGAGGCGGTCTGCCTGGAGGCGGAGGAGGCCCACATCCGTCACCGGCTGGTCGACGCGCTCGGCCGGCCCGGCTACCTGCTGCGGGAGATCCGCAGCCAGGACGGCCCGGTGGCGGGGCGGGTGACGGTGTCGGCGCTGCTGACCGCCGAGGGCGAGGGGTGCCGGGCGCTGGAGGAAGCGGTCAGCAACCTCTCGCTGGACCCCTCGGTCTCGGCGGTCAGCTGGTCGGTGGTACCCGATCCCGCACTCTGACGGGGGCCTACTTGAGCGTGGCGGAGGTCAGACCGGCCTGGATCTGGCGCTGGAAGGACAGGTAGACCACCACCATCGGGATGATCGCGATGGTCACACCGGCGAACAGCACCGGCAGGTCCGTCTGGTACCCCATCTGCTGCTGGAGCTGGATCAGACCCTGGGTGAGCAGGTAGCGCTCTGGGTCCGAGCCGCTCTGGGGCTGCATCAGCACGGAGGGCAGGATGTACTGGTTCCACTGCCCCAGGACATTGAATATCCCGACGCTGATCAGGCCCGGCTTGGCCATCGGCAGCATCACCTGGAAGAAGATCCGGGTGTCGGAGGCCCCGTCGATCACCGCCGCCTCGTGCACGGCCGTCGGCAGGGTGCGGAAGAAGGAGTGCATGAAGAAGACCGTGAAGGGCATCGAGTAGGCGACGTACACCAGGATCAGTCCCTGGTAGCTGTTGAGCATGTCGAGCCGCTTGACCATGAAGAACAGCGGTACGAGCGCAAGGAAGACGGGGAACATGGCCCCGCTGACGAAGAAGTAGTAGATGAGGCGGTTCCCCCGGAAGGGGTACCGGGCCAGCACGTAGGCGGCCATCGACCCGAGCAGCATCGTCAGCGGGACCGAGAACACCATCACGATCATCGTGTGGGCGAAGTAGTCGCCGATGCCCTTGTCCCAGGCTCGGACGAAGGCGTCGAAGTGCCAGTTGGAGGGCCGGCTGAGGGCCGATCCACCGATCTGGGCGTCGGTCTTGAAGGAGCCGAGCATCAGCCAGAACAGCGGCAGGACGATCAGTATCGCCCAGACGGCCAGGAAGCCGTGGGAGAAGACGTTGAGCGCCGTGCCGTCGGAGCGGCGGTTCCCGCCCTCCCCGGTCCGGCGGCCGCTGCCGCCGGAACGCTCCGCCGCGGCCTCGCCGGGCGCCTTGATCACTGTGGTCATCGTGTCTCCCGCTCAGAACTCGATGCGCTCGCGGCGGGTGGCGCGCAGCGTGACAAGGGAAAGGATCATGGTGAGGACCAGCATGACCACGCCCATGGCGCAGGCGTATCCGCTCTTGCCGAAGTAGAGGAAGTTGCGCATCAGCACGGTCGCCATGACCTCGCTGTGGTGGTCCGGCCCGCCGCCGAACGAGCCGGAGGTCATGGTCGACACCAGGACGAACATGTCCATCGCGGCGATGCCCAGGTAGACCGCCGAGGTCTGTACGGAGTCCCAGAGCAGGGGCAGCGTGACCTTGACGAAGGTCTGGGCCCGGCCGGCGCCGTCGAGCAGGGCGGCCTCGTAGATGTCCTTGGGCACGGACTGCATGGCCGCGGAGAAGAGCACCAGGTAGAAGCCGACGCCGTGCCAGACGACCACGAGCAGCAGGCACCAGAGCACCAGGTTCGGCTCGTTGAGCCATTCGACCGGGTGCGCCGGGTCGACCAGGCCGAGTCCGATGAGGAAGCCGTTGAGCAGGCCGCCCTCGTCGCTGCGGTACACGGCGCCGAAGAGGACCGCGAGGATGGCGAGGGAAAGGACCTGCGGGAAGAAGTAGACGATCTTGTAGAAGGCGGAGCCCCGGACGCCCCGGACACCGCCCGCCCCGCTGCGCCCTCCCACGTTCACCATGAAGGCGAAGAAGAGGGCGAGCAGGATGGTCAGCACCGGGACGAACACCAGGAGCAGCAGGTTGTGCCACAGGGCACCGAGGAAGACCTCGTCCTTCATCAGGGCCGTGTAGTTGTCCAGACCGACGAAGCCGAACGTCGGCGACTGGCCGGACCAGTTGGTGAAGGAGTAGCCGAACGTCTGGACGTACGGCCAGATGACGAAGGTCAGGTACAGCGCGAGGGGCAGGACGAGGAAACCGGCGATGAAGCCGACCCGCCGTCTGCTCGTGGCTACTTGGCTCATGGGTGTCCGTCCCTGGGACGCGATGTCAGCTGCGGTGGTTGTTCTTGGCGCTCGGGTCCTTGGCGGCCTTGTCCACCGCGGCCTGGGCCCGCTTGATCCACTCCTTTGGCTGAATCCGCTTGGCCATCAGCTCGTTGGAGGCGTCCTGGATCTCGGTGTCCATCGCGCTGTACCAGTCGGGGTACAGGAAATTGAAGGTGTTGTCCCCGGCCGCCTTGAGCGCCGTCACCGCCGACTGGGTGCCCGGCCGCAGTTTGACGCCCGGGTCCACGCCGTCCTTGACCACGGTGAGCGAGTTGGCCTGCTGGGCGAAGAGGGTGGACCACTCGCGGGAGAGCATCGAACGGACGAACTCCAGGCCGCCGGCCTTGTTGGCGGCCTTCTCCGGGACGATGAAGGGCTCGCCCGCACCCGCCCGGATGGCCTCGAAGGGCAGCTTGCTGTCGGCCAGCGGCGGCACCGGAAGGAACTGCATGTCGAAGTCGGGGGGCGTCTGCTTGAGCTGCTCGTTCTCCAGCCAGGAGCCCGAGGGGATGAAGGCCGCCTTGTACTGGTTCCAGGCGGTCTGCGACTCGGTGTGGGTGAGGCCGTTGGTGCCCGGCATCAGCAGTTCCTTCTCGACCACCTCGTACACGGCCTCGACCGCGGCGAGGGCGGCGGCGCTGCCCTCGAAGGCGTTCGGCTCCAGGTTGTCGATGGCCTTCATGGCCTCCAGACCGCCCTTCTTGGCGATCAGGTCCATGATGACGACGTTGATGTAGTACGGGTACTTGCCCTGGTGGGCGAGGCCGCCGAGGCCGGCGTCCTTGGCCTTCTTGCAGACGTCGAGGAACTCGTCCCAGGTCTTGGGCGCCGTCCAGCCCTTCTCCTTGAAGAGCTTGCCGGAGTACCAGAGGCCGTACACCGTGTACACGTAGTTGAGCGCGACGAACTTGCCGCCCTGCATGCCCTGCTCGACGGTGCCCGCGATCAGCGTGTCCCGGACCTTCTTGGAGGGGTCGTCGAGCGAGGGGGCGTCGAGCACCGGGGCGAGGTCGGCGAGCTGGCCGGCCTTGGCGAGGACGTCCAGCTTGATCTTCTGGGCACCGGAGTCGTCGACGACGTCGGGCGGGGTGCCGCCGTTGAAGCGCGTCTGCAGCTTTCCGGTGATCTCCTGGGTGCCCAGGTGGCTGCTGGTGGTGCCCCACTTCTTGTCGAAGGCGGCCTCCCAGGCCTTCGCGTAGTCGTCGCCGAAGCCGCCCTTGAAGACGACGACGTCGAGCTTGCCGCCCTTGGCGACGCCGAAGGGGTTCTCCTTGGTCACCGCCGCCTTGTCCGGACCCTTCGTGGAGCCGTCCTCACCGCCGGAGGCGCAGGCGGACAGGAAGCTCATCGTCGGTACCGTGATCAGTCCGAGTGCCGCGGAGCGCTTGATCAGATCGCGGCGGCCGAGGCCCTCACCAGTGGATCCCATGCTCATGTCCTCGCCTTCGTCAGAAGTGTGAAGGAGGCCGGAAAACACGGCCGTTGCCGTGCATGCGGACGCACCGCAGGTCCCCGCCCGTCCCCCGGTCCGGAGCCGCTCGTGCCGCGGTGGGCCGGACGCGCACAGGTATAGTCCACTTCCGTTCATGTGAGCAAGATCATGCACACGGTTGTCCGTCAGCTTTTCCGAGTTGAGACCTCCCCGAAACCTGGCTTCCGGCCAAATAAGCGAAAGGGCCGTACCCCCTCGTCGGGGATACGGCCCTTCGGTGCCGCCGGAATCAGCGGCCGCGGGTTCAGCCGCGGATGAGGTTCCGCAGGACGTACTGCATGATGCCGCCGTTGCGGTAGTAGTCGGCCTCACCCGGCGTGTCGATGCGGACGACCGCGTCGAAGTCCACACCGGTGTCGGTGGTGACCTTGACCGTGCGCGGGGTGGTGCCGGCGTTCAGCTCCTCCACACCGGTGAAGGAGAAGGTCTCCTCGCCGGTGAGGCCCAGGGAGGCCGCGGTGGCGCCCTCGGGGAACTGCAGGGGCAGGACGCCCATGCCGATCAGGTTGGAGCGGTGGATGCGCTCGTAGGACTCGGCGATGACGGCCTTGACGCCGAGCAGCGCGGTGCCCTTGGCGGCCCAGTCGCGGGACGAGCCCGAGCCGTACTCCTTGCCCGCCAGGATGACCAGCGGGATGCCGGCGGCCTGGTAGTTCTGGGAGGCGTCGTAGATGAAGGAGACCGGCGCGCCCTCGACGGTGAAGTCGCGGGTGAAGCCGCCCTCGGTGCCCGGCGCGATCTGGTTGCGCAGGCGGATGTTGGCGAAGGTACCGCGGATCATGACCTCGTGGTTGCCGCGGCGGGAACCGTACGAGTTGAAGTCGCGACGCTCGACGCCGTGCTCCGTGAGGTACTTGCCGGCCGGGGTGTCGGCCTTGATCGCGCCGGCCGGGGAGATGTGGTCGGTGGTGACGGAGTCGCCCAGCTTCGCCAGCACGCGGGCGCCGGCGATGTCGGAGACCGGGGTGGTCTCCATCGTCATGCCCTCGAAGTAAGGGGGCTTGCGGACGTAGGTGGACTGCGGGTCCCACTCGAAGGTGTTGCCGGTCGGGATCGACAGCGCCTGCCACTGGGCGTCGCCCGCGAAGACGTCCTGGTAGGACTTGCTGAACATGTCCTCGCCGATGGCGTTCGCCACGACGTCGTTGACCTCGGCCTCGGACGGCCAGATGTCCGCGAGGAAGACCGGCTTGCCCTCGGTGTCGATGCCGATGGCTTCCTTGGTGATGTCCACCTTCATGGAGCCCGCGATGGCGTACGCGACGACCAGCGGCGGGGAGGCCAGGTAGTTCATCTTGACGTCGGGGTTGATGCGGCCCTCGAAGTTGCGGTTGCCCGAGAGGACCGAGGTGACCGCGAGGTCGTGCTCGTTGATCGCCTTCGAGATCTCCTCGTCCAGCGGACCGGAGTTGCCGATGCAGGTGGTGCAGCCGTACCCGACGAGGTTGAAGCCCATCTTGTCGAGGTACGGGGTCAGGCCGGCCTTGTCGAAGTAGTCGGTGACGACCTTCGAACCCGGGGCCAGGGTGGTCTTGACCCACGGCTTGCGGGTCAGGCCCTTCTCGACCGCCTTCTTGGCCACGAGCGCCGCGGCGACCATGACGTAGGGGTTCGAGGTGTTGGTGCAGGAGGTGATCGCGGCGACGGTGACGGCGCCGTGGTCGATCTCGAAGGAGGTGCCGTCGGCCAGGGTGACCTGGGTCGGACGGGTCGGCACGCCGTTGACGGCGGCCGGGGCGTCGGACGCCGGGAAGGACTCCTTGCCGGCCTCCTCGTCGTCGGAGACGTAGTTGCGCACGTCGACGGCGAACTGCTCGGCGGCGTTGGCGAGGACGATGCGGTCCTGCGGGCGCTTCGGGCCGGCGATGGAGGGGACGACCGTGGAGAGGTCGAGCTCCAGCTTCTCGGAGAAGTCCGGCTCGGCGGCCGGGTCCAGCCACAGGCCCTGCTCCTTGGCGTACGCCTCGACGAGCGCGACCTGCTGGGCGTCGCGGCCGGTCAGGCGCAGGTACTTCAGGGTCTCGCCGTCGATCGGGAAGATCGCGGCGGTGGAGCCGAACTCCGGCGACATGTTGCCGATGGTGGCGCGGTTCGCGAGCGAGGTGGCGGCGACGCCCTCACCGTAGAACTCGACGAACTTGCCGACGACGCCGTGCTTGCGGAGCATCTCGGTGATGGTCAGCACGAGGTCGGTGGCGGTGGTGCCGGTCGGCAGCTCGCCGGTCAGCTTGAAGCCCACGACGCGCGGGATCAGCATGGAGACCGGCTGGCCGAGCATCGCGGCCTCGGCCTCGATGCCGCCGACGCCCCAGCCCAGCACGCCCAGGCCGTTGACCATCGTGGTGTGCGAGTCGGTGCCGACGAGGGTGTCGGGGTACGCCTGGCCGTTACGCACCATGACCGTGCGGGCCAGGTGCTCGATGTTGACCTGGTGGACGATGCCGGTGCCCGGCGGGACGACCTTGAAGTCGTCGAAGGCGGTCTGGCCCCAGCGCAGGAACTGGTAGCGCTCCTTGTTGCGGCCGTATTCCAGCTCGACGTTCTGCGCGAAGGCGTCCTTCGTGCCGAACTTGTCGGCGATGACCGAGTGGTCGATGACCATCTCGGCGGGCGAGAGCGGGTTGATCTTCGCCGGGTCGCCGCCGAGCTCCTTCACGGCCTCGCGCATGGTCGCGAGGTCCACGACGCAGGGGACGCCGGTGAAGTCCTGCATGATCACGCGGGCCGGCGTGAACTGGATCTCCTCGCTGGGCTGGGCCTGCGAGTCCCAGTTCCCGAGCGACCGGATGTGGTCGGCGGTGATGTTCGCGCCGTCCTCGGTGCGGAGCAGGTTCTCCAGAAGGACCTTCAGGCTGTAGGGAAGGCGGGCGGCGCCTTCGACCTTGTCCAGCCGGAAGATCTCGTACGACTCGTCGCCCACCTGCAGCGTGCTGCGGGCGTCGAAGCTGTTCGCCGACACGACAGTCTCCTTCATGCATGATTTCGCGCGTATTACCGCAATCCTGCCGCGAGGCACTCTGGCCAATCCGCTAAGGTAAGGCTAAGTTAGGTAACCCTTACCGGCGGGACGGCTGCGGTACGTCTTGGGCAGATATCTCGATGTCGAGATAACTCTAGTACATGAGAGGGGCCCGGGACGAGGCACGCACCCTCAGCCCCGCCGGGACCGTCAGTCGGCCAGGCGATTCCGCCTGTCCGGATTCGATCAACTTGACCAGGGACGAAACCGCCGATTCGGCGATCCGCTCCGGATCGAAGGTGACGGTGGTCACGGAGGGTTCGTTCTCGGCGTACCCCGGATCCTCACTGGCGCACACCAGCAGCAGCCCGTCCTCCGCCGGGCCTCCACCGGGAATCCGGATGCCGTGGCGCGCGGCGGCGGCCAGCACCTGCCGGCCCCCCGGGTCGTACACGCAGTAGACGGCATCGGGCCGGTCCGGCCCCGCGAACACGGAGTCGAAGGCGTGCCCGGCCGCGTCATTGGGGTCGAAGGCGACGACGAGCGGGGCCCGCCCCCGCTCGGCGCACCAGTGTTCATAGGCCGAGGTGACGGCCCCGGTGTAGAACTCCCGGCCGTAACCCGCGTGCAGCGCGATCCGCCGGGCGCCGGAGGCCGCGAGGTGGTCCAGCACCTCGCGGGTGGTGGCGGTGTGGTCGTTGTCCACCCACACGTCGTCCGGGCGGGGATCGGCGGGGGGCCCGTCGAAGACCACCGGCAGGCCGCGCGCCCGCAGTGCGCGCAGCACCGGATCGTCGGCCGGGCTGTCGAGCAGCAGCAGCCCGTCGACCGCCAGGGTGTGCCACAGCGGCTCGGCGCCCCGGTCGGCGGGGAGTGTGGTCAGGGCGTATCCGTGGGCGTGCGCGGCCGAGGTGGCGGCGATGAGCAGCCGGGAGAAGTAGGCGATCCGCGCGAAGTCCCAGGCGTACCCCGCGTACGTGGTCACCGCGATGCCGATGCTGCGGCTGTGCGGGCCGCGCCGGGCTCCGTACCCGAGGGCCCCCGCCACCTCGCGCACCCGGCGGCGGGTGGACTCGCCGAGGCGGCCGGTGCCGTTGAGCGCGTGCGAGACGGTCGCGGTGGAGACCTCGGCGGCGCGGGCGATGTCGGCGAGGGTCGGACCGGGAACGGGCGCGGGTGCGGGCATCGGGGAGGACGCGGGGCCCGGGAAGGGGATGGGCACGCGGCCATCGTACGGATTTCGTCGCCCGGGACGGGTTCTGGTTAAGCCCTTAATCAAACAGCGTCCTGGCCACACCAACGTTTGGAGTGTGCATGCTGTCTTCTCCCGCGCCCCGCTCTCCGCAGTCCCCGCGCTCCCCCTTGTCCGCGCCGTCCCCCCTGTCCCGTCGGGGACTCCTCGCCGCCGCCGGGGCCGCCGGCGCGGCGGGTCTGCTGGGCGCGGGGCCCGCCGCGGCCGCGGCCGCGGCTCCTTCCGGCGGACGGGGCTCGGCCGCCCTGGTGGTCCGCAACGCCTCGGTGTTCACCGGGACCGCCCGCAGGGGGCCCGTACAGGCCGTCGCGGTCGGACGGGACGGGAAGATCCTGGCCACCGGGACCGACGCCGCGCTGCGGCGGTACGTGGGCCGGGACACCGAGGTGGTCGATGCCCGCGGCAACACCGTGATGAGCGGCATCCACGACGGCCACGTCCACCCGCTCGCGGCGGGGGAACGCTCGCTGTCCCCCTCGCTGGACGGCGCGGAGACCACCAGGGAGCAGCTCCTGGAGATCCTGACCGGCTTCCTCGCCGACACCGGCGGCCCCGCGGCCGAGCCAGACGGCTGGCTGGTGGTGGAGGACTGGAACCCGGTCGGGCTGCTGCCCGCGGGCACCGATCCGCACCACACGGTGCTGGACGCCCTCCCGACCCGCCGCCCGATCGCCCTCGTCGGCGGCGACGGGCACAACCTGTGGGCCAATCAGCGGGCCCTGGACATCGCCGGGATCACGGCGGCCACGCCCGACCCGGTCGGCGGCAAGGTGGTCAAGGGCGCCGACGGGAAGCCCACCGGCGTGCTCAAGGACGACGCACAGATACTGGTGAAGCGGCTGATACCGGAACACACCCGGGCAGAACTGACCGCGGCCTGTGCGAAGGTGCTGGAGCTGGCGGCCGCGTCCGGGGTCACGACGATGATGGACGCCCTGGTGGGACGGCACGAGCTGGAGCTCTACCGGGCGCTCTCGGCGGCGGGCGCACTGCCGCAGCGGATCGTGCCCGCGATCCGGCTCTCGGCGGAGCAGGCCAAGGACCCGGCGGGCTCACTGGCGTACGCGCGCGGCCTGCGGCGGGAGTTCGAGGGGGTGCCGGGGCTCCGGTTCGGGATGATCAAGGTCTTCCTGGACGGGGTCATCGAGTACCCGGCGCAGACGGCCGCCCTGCTGGATCCCTACCTCGACGGGCAGGGCGGCCCGACCACGAACCGGGGCGAGCTCTACACCTCGGCGGCGGACTACGGCCGGCTCAGCGCCGCCTTCAACCGGGCGGGCTGGCAGATGCACGCCCACGGACTCGGAGACCGGGCGGTACGCGCCGCTTTGGACGGATACGCGTACGCCCGTCAGGTGACGGGGCACCGGGACGCCCGCAACGCGGTGGCCCACCTGCAGATCGTGAACCCGGCGGACCTGCGGCGCTTCGCGCAACTGGGCGTCGCGGCGTGCATGCAGCTCCAGTGGGCGACGAGGGACATCTGGACGCAGGAGGCACTGCTCCCCTACATCGGGCCCGAGCGGCACCGGTGGATGTACCCGGCACGCAGCCTGGAGAAGGCGGGCGCGCGGCTCACCGGCGGCTCCGACTGGCCCGTGGACGCCCTCCAGGTGTGGAACCAGCTGCGGACGGCGATCGACCGGCGGGGCGCCTCGGGGGCGGGCGAGCTGTACCGGGACCTGGAGGGGTTGAGCCGGGACTCGGCGCTGCGCATGCACACGTCGGGAACGGCGTGGCAGCTGCGCCAGGAGGAGCTGACCGGCACCGTCGAGGAGGGCAAGGCCGCGGACCTGGTGGTACTGGACCGGGACGTGACGCGCTGTCCGGTGGCCGACATCAGCGGGACGGGCGTACGGATGACCCTGGTCGGAGGCCGTGTGGTGCACGACGCCGACTCGCAGGCGGGGCGGGCGGCTTCGGCGCGCGCGGCCCGCACCGCGGCGGCGGCGTCGCGGCCGGACGCGTACGCGACGGTCCACGGGGGCGGCAGGGGCCGGCACCACTCCTGCGGGCACTGAGACGGGGCGAGCAGGGGCCGGGGCGACCCGGCCGGATCCGGCCGCGCCGCACCCCCGCCCCGGTCCGGCCGCGCCCCGGTCTCGGCCCCGACCCGGTCCTGCCCGCCGGCGCGCCCTGTCCGCGGCTCAGCCCGCGAGGCCGTGGCGCGCGGCCCAGGCCGTGACGGCGGCGGCGATCTCCTCGGGCCGGTCGGGGCAGTACGCGCCGCCACAGGCGGGAGGAGGTCGGGTTGCCGTGCAGGAAGACGAAGGGGACGCCGTCGGGGGCGCCGAGCCACCCTCCCGGCGCGGCTGCGCGAGCTGCCCAGCCGGCTCTTCTGGCAGGCCTCGGCGCACGCCCAGCGCTTCGTAACCGAGGTACCGAGCGGGTCGGATGCCCATAAATGGCACTATGCGGCCCCGATCGCCCTGGACGAGTTCGGGCCCGCGAGCCGGGCGACCCCGAGCGGCCGCACCGGGATCCACCGCAGCGACCTGGTCTCCGTCATCACCCTCACGCCCGCCGGCCGGCGCCGCCTGCGCAAGCTGGAGCAACTGCTCACCGCGGCCCAGGAAGAACTTCTGTCCCCTTTGTCCGCACCGGAGCGGAAGGAGCTCACCCGGCTGCTCGGCCTGCTCGTCGCGCACCACGCACGCTCCGGCCCCACCATGGGAGCTGACGACCGGTAACACCCGTTCGCCACACCCGGCGCGATCTCCATCTCATATCTGAGATACGGTGCACCCATGGCAGACGACTACCTCGTACGCATCGGCAAGCTCATCCGTGACGCCCGGCAGCACCGTGGCTGGACACAGAGTCAGCTCGCCGACGCACTCGGCACCAGCCAGAGCGCCGTGAACCGCATCGAACGCGGCAACCAGAACATCAGCCTTGAGATGATCGCCCGCATCGGGGAAGCCCTCGACAGCGAGATCGTCTCTCTGGGCTACGCCGGACCGATGCACCTGCGCGTCGTGGGCGGCCGCCGCCTGTCCGGGGCCATCGACGTCAAGACGAGCAAGAACGCGTGCGTCGCCCTGCTGTGCGCCTCGCTCCTCAACAAGGGCCGTACGGTGCTGCGCCGGGTGGCGCGCATCGAGGAGGTCTACCGCCTCCTCGAAGTCCTGAACTCCATCGGTGTCCGTACCCGCTGGATCAACGAGGGCGTGGACCTGGAGATCGTCCCGCCGGCCCGTCTCGACATGGACGCCATGGACGCGGACGCGGCGCGCCGCACCCGCAGCATCATCATGTTCCTGGGCCCGCTGCTGCACCGGATGGACCACTTCCGCCTGCCGTACGCCGGCGGCTGCGACCTCGGCACCCGCACCATCGAGCCGCACATGATCGCCCTGCGCCGCTTCGGCCTGGACATCACCGCGACCGAGGGCATCTACCACGCGCAGGTCGAGGCCGGGGTCTCCCCCGACCGCCCGATCGTGCTGACCGAGCGCGGGGACACGGTCACCGAGAACGCCCTGCTGGCCGCGGCCCGCCACGACGGCGTCTCGGTCATCCGCAACGCCTCCTCCAACTACATGGTCCAGGACCTCTGCTTCTTCCTGGAGGCGCTGGGCGTCAAGGTCGAGGGCATCGGCACCACCACGCTCACCGTCCACGGCGTCCCCGTCATCGACGTGGACGTGGACTACTCCCCCTCCGAGGACCCGGTCGAGGCGATGAGCCTGCTCGCCGCCGCCGTCGTCACCGAGTCGGAGCTGACGATCCGCCGGGTGCCGATCGAGTTCATGGAGATCGAGCTCGCGGTGCTGGAGGAGATGGGCCTCGACCACGACCGCTCGGCGGAGTACGTGGCCGACAACGGCCGCACCCGCCTGGTCGACCTCACGGTCCGCCCCTCGAAGCTCGAAGCGCCGATCGACAAGATCCACCCGATGCCCTTCCCCGGGCTGAACATCGACAACGTCCCGTTCTTCGCCGCCATCGCCGCGGTCGCCCAGGGCCAGACCCTGATCCACGACTGGGTGTACGACAACCGGGCCATCTACCTGACCGACCTCAACCGCCTCGGCGGCCGCCTCCAGCTCCTGGACCCGCACCGCGTCCTGGTCGAGGGCCCCACCCGCTGGCGCGCGGCCGAGATGATGTGCCCGCCGGCCCTGCGCCCGGCGGTGGTCGTCCTCCTCGCCATGATGGCGGCCGAGGGCACCTCGGTGCTGCGCAACGTCTACGTCATCAACCGCGGCTACGAGGAACTCGCCGAGCGCCTCAACTCGGTGGGCGCCCAGATCGAGATCTTCCGCGACATCTAGAAGACGCGGAATCCGGACCCCGCCCGACCCGGGCGGGGTCCTTGGCGCAAAATCAACTGGATCATCCAGGCAGAACAGGCATCCTTCACAGAGACACTGACGGTGTCTCAGAACTGAAGGGGTGGGGATGGGGCTTCCGGAGCCGGTGGGACGGCAGTCGGACGTGGCGTACCTGCCCGCGGCCGGCCATCACGTGGTTCTCGGTACGGCGGGAACCGGCAAGACCGTGATGGCCATGCTGCGGGCGCTGTACTTGTCGGAGACAGGAGTGGCGGGATCCGGCAGGACTCTGCTCGTGACCTACAACAACGCTCTCGTCTCATACCTCAAACACTTCGCCGGCGAAACCGACCGGCTCGACATCCGCACCTACGGCCGATTCGCCCGCGGCTTCCTGCAACACCACGGCGCGATGAAAGGCAACGCGATCGCCCCGTCCCCCGTTCGCGGGCGGCTGATCCAGGCCGCGCTCAGGGCAGTGGCCTCGAACTACAAGCCCCACAAGTTCTTCGAGAGGGATCCCGGATGGTTCGAGGACGAGATCGCCTGGATCTCCGGCATGGGCCTGCGCACGTGGGAGGAGTACGAGGGCATTGACCGACTGGGCCGACGGACGCCCCTCGGGGTCTCGCTGCGCAAGGCCGTCTGGGAGATAGCGGAGGAGTACCGGCTGCGGCGGGCGGCAGCGGGCCACACGTACGACTGGCACGACATGGCCGCCGCCGTGCGCGACCACCAGGCCGCCGACGACAGGCCGCGGATGTACCGGCACGTGATCATCGACGAAGGCCAGGACCTCTCCCCGGAGGAGATCCGGTCGCTCGCGGAGGTCGTCGACCCCGAGGGCTCCGTGACCTTCTTCGGCGACTACGCCCAACAGATCTACGGTCAGGGCATGTCGTGGCGGGCCTGCGGTCTGAGGGTGGCCCGTGTCGAAATGTTCAAGGACAACTATCGCAATTCGACCGCCATCGCCCAGTTCGCCATCGCCCTGAGCGAGTTGCCCTTCTTCGGCCGCACCGACGAGCTTGTGCCACCGGTCGCGCCCCTCTCCAAGGGCTCGCTACCCACACTTGTCGCGTGCATCGACCGTGCACAGGAGGCATCAGTGGTCCGGTCGACCGCCCAGCAGCTGGGCCAGGTGGGTACGGTCGCCGTACTCGGCCGCACCTGGGCCGATGTGGACGAGGCCTGTGCGGGCCTGACGGTCCGGCGGATCAACAAGGACCAGAAGTTCCGCTGGGACTACGCGCCGGGGGTGTACTGCACCACATACCACTCGGCGAAGGGTCTCGAATTCGACACTGTCCTGATGCCCTTCTGCTCCGAGGACACCATGCCCCTTCCCGAGGTGGTCAAGGCCCTGGGCGTGGACGACGGGGACGAGCGGGAATCGAAGCTCCTTTACGTCGGCATCACTCGCGCCAAGTCGGACTTGATCATCACCTACAGCGGCACGAAGACGCACCTGCTGCCGGAACGTGACGGCCTGTACGCGGAGGTACAGCCGTGACTCGTACCAGCAGCCCTGCCCTGACCGAAGCGCTGCGACGGAGCAAAGCCACCCGGCTCGCTCACTTCACCCCTGCCCGCAGCTTCCCGCATATCCTGCGCGACAGGGCGATCCGCAGCAGCAAGGACCTCGCGGAAGCGGCACCCGAGCAGTTCACCCCAACCGATCGCGAGCGGTTCGACCAACAGCCCGACAAGGTCTGCTGCACCTTCCAGTTCCCCAACGGCTACTACCTGGCACAGGCTCGGCAGAAGCCTGACCACCAGAACTACCCGGACTGGATCTGCCTGTTCCTGGACGTGGAGCTGGCCCTGCGCGAGGGCACGCTCTTCGCACCGTGCAACGCGGCGAAGCAGAACGGCGCGCGGCTGCGCCCTGGCCCCGAGGCGTTGCTGGAGCTCTTCGCCGAGACGAGTGACAACTGGCCACGCGGAGCCCGCCATCTCCAGGGCGCCGCCACCAACTTGCAGGCGGAGGTGCTGATACCGGGCCCCATTGAACTCAAACATGTACTGGCCGTCGCCATGCCCAGCCGCGAGGCGGTGACCAACGAGCTGGCGCGGCTCCGCGTAGTCAAGGCAGAAGTGCCGCCTTTGACCTGGCTCGTGGAGCCGGTGCTGTTTGATAGGAACCGACTGAGCGACCGCGTGCGCAACGGGCCTCCCCTCGCCGAGGCCGTCTGGGTGCCACCGCAGAGTGATGGGATGACCCGGTGAGCGGACAGAAGCCGGCAGAGCTGTTGAAGCGTACCCGCGGCGTGCTGTTCGGAGCAGCCGTCGGTGATGCCTTGGGCTGGCCGCAGGAGCAACGCAGCGGCATCGTCGGAGGCCAGGCCTCGCGCACCACAGCCCCGGCTGTCGCCTTCCGTCCATGGCTGCGCTGGGCCGGCAGCCAGTACACCCGCTACCGGGACCCGGTCGCAGCGGGCGAGTACAGCGACGACACCCAGCTGCTGCTCGCCACGGCTCGCGCCTGCCTGCGCGGAGACGACTGGCTGACCTGGCTCACCGAAGTCGAGCTCCCGGCATGGCCGCTCTACCAGCGCGGTGGCGGTCGGGCCGTGCTCAGCGCGTGCCGCAGCTGGCAGGCCGGTACCCGCCCCTGGGAAGGTCAACGCACGAAGACCGGCGCCTACTTCAACGCCGGCGCCAACGGTGTGGCCATGAGAATCGCGCCCCACGCCGTCCACACGCTAACCGACCCCTCCCCCGAGCGGCTGATGTCGCGTGTGGTGGCCGACGGAGTACTGACCCACGGGCATCCGCGCGCGCTGCTCGGCGCGACGGTCTACGCCCTGGCCATCCGACACACGCTCCGTCAGCAGAACGCCGGCGAGTACGGGGACGTCGTGCTCGCCGTCGCTGACATGCCACAGTGGCGCGACCCCGCCCTCGCGCGCGAGGCCCTCCCCGAGGGCTGGTCGGCAGCCTTCACGGACGCCACCGGCGGTTCGTTCGACACAGCATGGGCCGACACCGTTCGAGAGATGGACGAGCTGCTCGCAACGGCGCGATCGTCTTTGGAACGGGCTGCCCTTGCCGACGACGCGCAGACCCTCGCGGCACTCGGCTGCTTCGACAAGCAGCGCAACGGTGCGGGAACCGTCTCAGCGGCCGCCGCCTGCTACCTGGCGGCGCGTTGCTCCGTACGTCCGACCATGGGGCTGCTCAGGGCTGCCTTCCTGGACCGTGCCGATACCGACACGCTCGCCTCGATGACCGCCGCGCTGCTCGGCGCCTTGCACGGCACAGACTGGATCGCGCCGCTCACGCGCGCGGTGCAGGACGGCGCCTGCCTCTCGCGCACAGCCGCCGCATTGATCGAACCGCTCCCTGCCGCGGATGCGACCGGGACGGATCTCCCGAAGGTGCAACAGGCCCAGTGGCTCAGCGCCCTCGCGGAGGACGGAAACACGGAGCGGTTCGTTGACGGCCGCGCTGTGACGCAGGTGCGGCACTATCGCCTGAACAGCAAGAGTCAGGACGTCACGCGCTTCGCACTGACCCTGGACGACGGCCAGTCTCTGTACGTGGATCGTGCGGTGAAACGGGAGGGGTCTCCGGCCCTCGTACGGCAGGAGCCGCCCGCCGCACCCATCGCGACGGTGACCCGTATGGCCATCCACGTACGCGACCTCGCAAAGACCCGAAAGTTCTACGGCGAGGTGCTCGGGCTTCCTGTGCACGACAGGGGGCCTGTGCTCTATGTGACGCCCTGGCTGGCCCTGTTGGAGATGTCAGGCCCCCTGGACACTCCGACGGCAGGGCCGTTGCAGTTCACCGTGCAGACCTCGGACCCGGTGCGCATCACGGCCATGGTGGAGAAGTACAACGTGCCGATCACCCCGCGGGGCCCCCGCGACATCCCGGGCTCTCTGCGGGTGATAGACCCGGACGGCCACGAGGTCCTGGTTTGGCCGGTGGATGGGCGTCCCGCCGCATAGCAGGACCGCGTGGACGTTCACACCCTCGCGGACTGCCTCGGACGCGCCGATCCGGCATTGACTTTGCGTAACTACGTCCACCGGCAGTCCATACCGGGACCGAACGGGACACGGTTCGCCATCCTGGACGAGGCCCCGTCGCTCTTCGCGGAGAGCGACGGGGCCTCGTTCCGTTCGGGAGGAGACCGGTGCGCGAGCCGCGCCCGTACGGCCTATGCCTACGCCACGGTCGCCGGGGTGTCCCGCAGGGTGACGTTGGCGTGGCTCTCCTGGAAGCTCTGGTCGGAGACCAGGGTCAGCCGGGCCGTGGACTGGAGCTCCGCGAGGGTGGTGGAGCCGCAGGACACCATCGTGGTCTTGAGCTTGGCGATGGTCAGGGCCAGTCCTTCGTTCAGGTCGCCGGCGTAGGGGACGTAGCCGTCGACGCCCTCCTCGAAGATCAGGCCCTGGCCGCCCTGGCCGTAGCGCTGCCAGTTGCGGGCCCGGTTCGATCCCTCGCCCCAGTACTCCTTCACGAAGCCGTCCCGGGTGGGGAGCTTCGCGCCGGCGGCCTGGTCGAAGCGGGCGAAGTAGCGCCCCATCATGACGAAGTCGGCTCCCATCGCCAGCGCCAGGGCCACGTGGTAGTCGTGCACCAGACCGCCGTCGGAGCAGATCGGCACGTACTCTCCGGTGCGCTCGCGGAAGGCGTCCCTGGCCGCCGCGACGTCCAGCACCGCGCTGGCCTGGCCGCGGCCGATGCCCTTCTGGTCGCGGGTGATGCAGATGGAGCCGCCGCCGACGCCGACCTTGACGAAGTCCGCTCCGGCCTCGGCGAGGAAGGTGAACGCTTCCCCGTCGACCACGTTGCCGCCGCCGACCGGGATCTCCGGGTAGTTCTTCTTCACCCAGGTCAGGGCTTGCGCCTGCCAGTCGCTGTAGCCGTCGGAGGAGTCGAAGCACAGGGCGTCCGCACCCGCCTCCAGCAGGGCGGGGACGCGCTCCCGGTAGTCGTGGGTGTTGACGCCCGCACCCACGCGCAGGCGCTTGGCGCTGTCCACGGCCTGGGTCGGGAAGCGCTTGTTGTCCGCGTAGTCGGACCGGAACACCAGGTACTGCAGGTGGCCTTCGGCGTCCACCACGGGGAGGCAGTCCAGCCGCTGGTCCCACAGCCGGGCGTTGGCCTCGGAGAGCGTGGTGTCGGCCCCGGCATGGGGCAGATCGGCGATGGCGGTCATCCGGCCGCCCACCGGACCGTCGAGGTCATGGCGCCGGGGGTGGAAGTCGCGGGAGGTGACCAGGCCGAGCAGACGCCCGGTGGCACTGCCGTCGTGGGTGACCGCGGCGGTGCTGTGACCGGTGCGTTCCATGACGGCGACCAGGTGGCTCAGGCTGTCGTCGGGGCGGACGTTGGTGTCGCTGGTGACGAACCCGGCCTTGAAGTTCTTCACCTGGCGGACGGCCGCGGCCTGGTCCTGTATCGACTGGTTGTGGTGCAGGAAGCTCAGACCGCCGTTGCGCGCGAGCGCGATCGCGAGTTCCGGTGTGCTGACCGCCTGCATGATCGCGGACGTGAACGGGGAACCGAGTTCGATCGCCGACCGCTCGCCCACGACGTGCCGCACCAGGGGCGTGCGCAGGTCGACCGTCGCCGACGAGCAGTCGGTGCGGGTCCTGTTCGGCAAGAGCAGGAACTCGTTGAACGTCCTTGAGACCTCGGCGATGATCTGTGCCACTCGTTCCTCCTGGCCCGTCGACCGGGGCCCGACTGCCCGGCCGTGAAGACCGCCCCGGTTTCACAGGACCCGGGCAGGAGGTGCCGGCATGGCGGCCGTGGAGGTGCCACGGGTGGTGGCAGAGTCCTGACCCGCCCGTGGTTCGAACCGGGTGCGGTAGTGATCCGACACCCTACCGATCACCCCGTCGCCGCACGAATCCCGGCCGGCCCCCTTCACCGCCGATCGCCTTTCGTGGGTGGCTCGTTCGGGCCCTCGGCCCGCTCGGGCGCGCTCCGTGGCCCCGTCGACGGGGGTGGGTCACGCGGCCGGCGGGCCCGGCGGCGATTTTCGGCCGGGTGGCCGGGGGAAGGCCTCGTCGGGGCGGGGGTGGGGGCGGCAGAATCGGCCGCCGGTACGGTTTCGAGGGGGCGGTCATGGCACTGGGAACAGGGCACGGAGCGGACGCGGGTACGGAGGTCCCCGCCCTGGAGGGCGTCCCCTTGCTCGGGTCGCTCCTCGACCTGAAGTCGGACTCCCTGGGCACCTATCTGCGCGCTCGCCGGCACCACGGGGACGTCGTGCGGATCTCGGCCGGTCCGCCCGGACTGCGCGCCGAGCTGTACTGCGTCTTCTCCGCGGAGGGCGCCCAGCGGGTGCTGGCCACCGAGTCCGCCAACTTCCGCAAGGACAACCCCTTCTACCAGGAGATCCGGGAGTCCTTCGGCAACGGCCTGCTGACCAGCCAGGACGAGGACTACCTGCGCCAGCGCCGGCTCGTGCAGCCGCTGTTCACCCGCAAGCGGGTGGACGGCTACGCCGACGCCGTCGCCACCGAGACCGCGAGCACCCTCGCCGGCTGGGAGGACGGCGGGGACGGGGTCGTCGACGTCGGCGAGGAGATGACGCACCTGGCCCTGCGCGCCGTGGCCCGGATCCTCTTCGGCACCGACGTGGACGCCACGGTGGACGTCGTGGACCGGTGCTTCCCCGTCATCACGGAGTACGTGCTGCGCCGCGGCTACTCCCCCGCCAACGTGCCGCGCGGCTGGCCGACCCCGGGCAACCGGCGGGCGGCGGCGGCGATGCGGGAGCTGTACGCCGTCTGCGACGGGATCGTGGCGGCGCGCCGGAACGCACCGGAGGGGCGGGGGGCGGGAGCCGAGGACCTGCTGACCCTGCTCGCCGCCGCGCAGAGCGCGGACGACGCCGGCTTCGACGCGGCCGAACTGCGCGACCAGGTACTGGTCTTCCTGCTGGCCGGCCACGAGACGACCGCCACCTCGCTGGCCTTCGCCCTGCACCTGCTCGGCCGCCACCCCGAGGAGCAGGCGCGGGCCCGCGAGGAGGTCTCCCGCGTGCTGGGCGACCGTACGCCGCAGGCCGCCGACCTGGACCGGCTCCCGTACCTCACCCAGGTGCTCAAGGAGGCGATGCGGCTCTACCCGGCCGCCCCCGTCATCGGCCGCGAGGCCGTGGCCGCCACCGTGATCGACGGCCACGCGGTCCCTGCGGGCGCCACCGTGATCCTGGCGCCCTGGGTGACGCACCGCCACCCCCGGTACTGGAGCGACCCGGACCGTTTCGATCCCGGCCGCTTCACCCCGGAGGCGGAAGCGGCCCGTCCCCGCTACGCCTGGTTCCCCTTCGGCGGCGGCCCGCGCGCCTGCATCGGGCAGCACTTCTCGATGCTGGAGTCGGTGATCGCGCTGGCGATGGTCCTGCGCGCCTACGAGTTCGAGGCGGTGGACACCGAGGTGCCGGTGAGCGCCGGGATCACCCTGCGCACGACGGGCCCGGCCCGCTGCCGGATCCGCCGCGTCCGGCCCTGAGCCGGGATCAGCGGTAGTCGTCGGGGTGGTCCTGCATCCAGGTGTCGATCTCGTCGCGGGTGCCGATGAGGGTGCTCTGGTGCTTCTTCAGGTTCTCGAAGGTGTGGTCGCCGCCGAGCTCCCGGTCGAGCTTCGCCACGGCGGCGATAGGCTCGGGGAAGTGGCCGGGGCCCTTCGGATCGGCCTTCATCGCGCGGTCCATCCGGTGGAGTTCGTCATGGACCCGGCCGAGGAAGTAGGCGCAGTTCCCCGGGGTGCAGGATTCGCCCAGGGTGGCCTGGAGCCCGGCGAAGGCGTCCCGGACCTTCTCCGGCCCGGGGGTGGCGGGCGCACCACCGCCGGCCGGGGGCGACATGGGCGGGGTGCCGCCCGGAACGCGGGGCGAGGGCGCCTCGCCCGCGGCGGACGGGCCGGAGGCGGTGGACGCCGGTGACGGGTCGGACGCCGCGGACACGGTGGACGCCGGTGACGGGGCCGAGGAGGCCTTCGGCGCGCCGTCGTTGCCGCAGGCCGCGGTGAGGACGGCCAGGGACAGCGCCAGTGCGGCGGTGGTCGCCCGGCGGGCGGTGGTGGTGGTCGTGGTGGTGGACCTGGGCATCGGATTCCCCCCGAAGTCGATGATCGACGACCCTACCCACCCGCTTCCCCCTGGACGGCCGCCGGGGTGTGGTTCCCCTGGAGCCGCGCGAGGTCCGCGGGCCGGACCTGGATCACGAACAGGGCGATGGCCGCGCCGACCAGGGTGAAGGCCGCGGCCGCCACGAAGGCCGTGCTCACACCGGAGGTGAGCACCTGGTCGGCCCAGGGCTTGGGGAGCTGGTGGGTGTGCGCGAAGAGGAGCTTCTGCGCGGGGGTGGAGGAGCGCAGGAAGTCCGGGACCTGCTGCTTGGCCTCGTTGCGGCTGGCCGTGCCGAACACGGTCACCAGGATGGAGAGGCCGAGCGAGCCGCCTATCTGCTGCATCGTGTTGAGCAGGCCGGACGCGGCACCCGATTCCCGGTCGGGCACGTTGGACAGGGCCATCAGGGTCAGCGAGACGAACTGCAGGCCCATGCCGGTGGCGAAGACCAGCATCGGGCCGAGGATGCTGCCCGGGTACGTCGAGTCGACGTCGATCCGGGTCAGCCAGGCCAGCCCGGCCGCGCAGCACAGGGCTCCGGTGACCATGAAGGGTTTGGGCCCGAACCTGGGGAGCAGCTGCGAGGTGACGCCGGCGGCCATCGCGATCATCACGCTGACCGGGAGGAAGGCGAGCCCCGCCTGCAACGGGCTGAAGCCGAGGACGTTCTGCACGAAGAGCGTGAGGAAGAAGAACATGCCGAAGATCGCACAGGCGAGGAAGAGCATGATCCCGTAGGTGCCGGACCGGTTGCGGTCGGCGAACATGTGCAGCGGGGTGATCGGCTGGGGCGAGCGGCGCTCGTTGAGGACGAACAGGGAGAGCAGGATCACGGCGGCGACGAAGGAGCCGATCGTATAGGGGTCGCTCCAGCCCTCCTGGGACGCGCGGATGAACCCGTAGACGAGGGCGACCATGCCGGTGGTCGACAGCAGTGCGCCGGCGAGGTCGAAGTGTCCGGGGTGGCGTTCGGATTCGTGCAGGACCCGCGTCGCGAGCACGGCGATCAGCACGGCGATGGGGACGTTCACGAAGAACACCCAGCGCCAGTTGAGCCATTCGACGAGGACCCCGCCCGCGAGGAGGCCGATCGCGCCGCCGCCCGCCGAGACGGCGGAGAAGACGCCGAAGGCCCGGTTGCGGGCCGGGCCTTCGCGGAAGGTGGTGGTGATCAGGGCGAGCGCGGTGGGTGAGGCGATGGCGCCGCCGACGCCCTGGAGGGCCCGGGAGGCCATCAGCTGGCCCTCGTTCTGGGCGAGGCCGCCGAGCAGGGAGGCCAGGCCGAAGAGCAGGACACCGAAGATGAAGACGCGCTTCCGGCCGAGGATGTCGCCGGTCCGTCCGCCGAGCAGGAGCAGTCCGCCGAACGTGAGGGTGTACGCGTTGACCACCCAGGACAGGCTCTCCGTCGAGAAGTCGAGCGCGGTCTGGATGTGTGGTAGCGCGATGTTCACGATGGTGATGTCGAGAACGACCATGAGCTGGCAGGAGGCGATCACGAACAGGGCCAGCCCTTTTCCGCCCCCTCGGACCGTGCCGTCGGTCCCCTTGTTGGTCGGCAGAGCGTTCGGGTCCACTAGTCGACGCTATGCCCGCACCCCGGGGGTCACCACTCGAACGGCCCAGTCCTCCGCCTCTCTCTATGCTATGTGATATTGCACATGTCAGACTGAGATCATGGACGACTTCCTCAGGCTCTCCGCCGACACGGCCCGCTTCACCCACGGAGCGCCCCGCGCCCTCGCGTTCGGCGACGACGGCCGCCTCCTGTGGTTCCTGCGCTCGACCGGACCCGCCGACGCCCTCGAATCCCTCTGGGTGCTCGACACCGCCACCGGCACCGAAACCCTGCTCGCCGACCCCCGCGCGCTCTCCCCCGAGCCCGGAGAACTCCCCGTCACCGAACGGCGCCTGCGTGAGCGCACCCGGCTCGTCGCCGCCGGGATCGGCTCGTACGCCCTCTCCGGCGACGGGCGCAGCGCCGCCTTCCCCCTGTACGGGCGGCTCTACCGGGTCACCTGGGACGGCACCGGCGGCCCCGCGGAGATACCCTCCGCCGGCCCCGCCCTCGACCCGCGCCCCGACGCCGACGGCTCGCGGACCGCGTACGTCGCCGACGACGCCCTCCACGTCACCCCGGGCGGCCGGATCAGCCCCGACGACGGGGCCCGCTGGGGCGTCGCCGAGTTCGCCGCGGCCGAGGAGCTCGACCGCGCCCGCGGCCACTGGTGGTCCCCGGACGGGACCACCCTGCTCGCCGCCCGGGTCGACGAGAGCGCCCTGCAGCGGCGCTGGTTCGCCGACCCCGCCCACCCGGAGCTGCCCGCCGAGGACTTCGCCTACCCCGAGGCGGGCGGCCCCAACGCCGACGTACAGCTGTGGGTGCTGGGCCCGGACGGCAGCCGCGTGCGCCTCGACTGGGACGCCACGGCCCACCCCTACGTCTCGGACGCCGGCTGGGAGTCGCCGACGGAGATCCTGCTGACCGTCCAGGACCGGCTCCAGCGCAGCGTCCTGCTGCTCAGCGCCGATCCGGCCACCGGCCGCACGCGGGAACTGTCGGCCACCACGCACCCCCAGTGGGTGGACCCGCTGGTGCCCGGCACCCCCGCCCGGCTGCCCGACGGGCGGATGCTCACCGCCGCCGACACCCCCGGCGGGGCCGCGCGCGGCCTGGCCCTCGACGGGAAGCCGCTCACCGGTGACGGGATCCAGGTCCGCCGCGTGGCCGGGATCCACGAGGGCCTGCTGCTGATCGAGGCCGGACTGCGCGACCCCGCCGAGCAGCAGGTGCTGCTGCTGGACCCGGACACCGGCGCACTGACCCCGCTCGCCGACGGGCCCGGGGTGCACTCCGTACAGGCCTCCTGCGGGACGCTGCTGCTGACCTCGGCCGACGCCGACGGCTTCCGGCGCACCGTGCGCACCGCCGACGGCCGTACGTTCGTCCCCCGCGACCTGTCGGCGCCGCTGCCGTACCGGGTGGTCCCCGTCCTGGAGCGGGTCACCGAACACGGCGTGCCCACCGCCCTCGTACTGCCGCGCGACCACGTCCCGGGGCGGCGGCTGCCCGTGCTGATGGACAGCTACGGCGGCCCCGGCTTCCAGGACGTGTCCGCCGAGCCGCGCCGCTGGCAGGCCCGGCAGTGGTGGGCCGACCAGGGCTTCGCGGTGGTCACCGTCGACAACCGGGGCACCCCCTACGTCTCCCCCGCCTTCACCCACGCGATGTACCGGGGCTTCTCCGAGGTCACCCTGGAGGACCAGGTCGCGGCCCTGCGGGCGCTGGGCGCCCGCCACGGCGACCTGGACCTCGGCCGGGTCGGCGTACGCGGCTGGTCCTACGGCGGCTACCTGGCGGCGATGGCCGTACTGCGCCGCCCCGACGTCTTCCACGCGGCGGCCGCGGGGGCCGCTCCGACCGACTTCCGGCACTACGACACGGCGTACACCGAGCGGTACCTGGGGCTTCCGCAGGAACACCCCGAGGTGTACGAACGGGACTGCCTGCTCCCCGACGCGCCGAAGCTGACCCGGCCCCTGCTGCTGGTCACGGGCCTGGCCGACGACAACGTCCACCCCTCCCACACCCTGCGCCTGTCCCGCGCCCTGACCGACGCGGGCCGCCCGCACCACCTGCTGGCCCTGCCGGGCGTCACCCACATGACCCCGGGCGGGACCCGCGAGAAGGTGATGGCACAGGAACTGGCCTTCTTCCGCCGCGAACTGGCCGTCTCCTAGCGGCACGCGAAGGGCCCCGCGGACGGCTTCGTCCGCGGGGCCCTCCTTCTTCCCCTGGATCCCCGTCAGTCACCGGGGAAGTGGCAGGCCACCTCTCGGGAGGCGGCGATCCGCAGGAGCGGGCGCTCCGTGCGGCAGATGTCCTGGGCCTTGGAGCACCTGGGGTGGAAGGTGCAGCCCGGGGGCGGGGCCGCCGGGCTCGGCGGGTCGCCGAGCAGGACGATCCGCTCGCGCCGCCGTTCCGCCGCCGGGTCGGGCAGCGGGACGGCCGACAGCAGCGCCCTGGTGTAGGGGTGCTGCGGGTCCTCGTAGAGGGACTTCTTGTCCCCGATCTCGACGATCCGGCCGAGGTACATGACGGCAACCCGGTCGCTGACCCGTTTGACGACCGAGAGGTCGTGCGCGATGAACACGTAGGCGAGGCCCAGTTCCACGCGCAACCGCTCCATCAGGTTGACGATCTGCGCCTGGACGGAGACGTCGAGGGCGGAGACCGGCTCGTCCGCGACGATGAGCCGGGGGTTGGTGGCCAGGGAGCGGGCGATGCCGATGCGCTGGGCCTGGCCGCCGGAGAACTCGTGCGGGTAGCGGTCGATGTGCTCCGGGATCAGTCCGGTCAGCTCCATCAGCTCGGCGGCCCGGCGGCGGGCGTCCGCCGCGCTCCAGCCCTGCACCAGCAGCGGGTCGGAGATGATCCGGGCCACGGTCTGGCGGGGGTTGAGGGAGGAGTGCGGGTCCTGGAAGACCATCTGGATGTTCCTGCGCAGGGGCCGCAGGGCGCCCTGGGAGAGCCGGCTGATGTCCTTGCCGTCGAAGGTGACGCTGCCGGAGGTGGGTTCCAGCAGCCGCACCAGCATCCGGCCGGTGGTGGACTTGCCGCAGCCCGATTCCCCGACCAGGCCGAGGGTCCGGCCCGCGGCCAGGTCGAAGGAGATCCCGTCGACGGCCCGCACCGGCGCGCCGCGGCGGCCGGTCAGGGCGCGCCGGCCGGGGAAGGTCATGGTCAGGTCCCGGACTCGGAGCAGCGGACGCTCGGGGGTCTCGGTGTCGGTGCCGGTCATCGGGCCGCCTCCTCGGGGGTGCGCACTCCCGCGAAGTGGCAGGCCACGGTGTGCCGCGGGCCGTCCCCGTAGGGGACGAACAGCGGTCGTTCCCCGGTGCAGCGGGCGGCGGCCCGGGTGCACCGGGGGGCGAAGGCGCAGCCCGGGGCGGGGGCCAGCAGGGACGGCGGGGAGCCGGGGATGGAGGGCAGGGGGGCGTCGTCGGGGGTGTCGAGTCGGGGCAGGGAGTCGAGCAGGCCCCGGGTGTACGGGTGGGCGGGCCCGGCGAACAGTTCGTCGGCGCCGGCCTGTTCGGCGGCGCGGCCGCCGTACATGACGAGCACCTCGTGGGCGACGCGGGCGACCACTCCGAGGTCGTGGGTGATCATCACGACGCCGAGGCCGCGCTCCTGCTGGAGGCGGGCGATCAGCTCCAGGATCTGCGCCTGCACGGTGACGTCGAGGGCGGTGGTGGGCTCGTCGGCGATCAGCAGGTCGGGTTCGCAGGCCAGCGCCATGGCGATCATGGCGCGCTGGCGCATGCCGCCGGAGAACTGGTGCGGGTACTCCCCCGCGCGGCGGGCCGGTTCGGGGATGCCGACCTCGCCGAGCATGTCCACCGCGCGTTTGCGGGCGGCGGCCCGCCCGGCCCGGAAGTGGACCCGGAAGTGCTCGGCGATCTGCTCGCCGACGGTGTAGTAGGGGTGCAGGCTGGACAGCGGGTCCTGGAAGATCATGGCCATCCGGCGGCCGCGCACGGCGGACAGCTCCTTCTCGGAGAGTCCGGTGAGTTCCCGTCCGGCGAGGCTGACGGATCCGGTGACCTCGGCGCCGGCCCGGTGCAGGCCCATGACGGCGAGCGAGGTGACGGACTTGCCGGAGCCGGATTCGCCGACGATGCCCAGGGTGCGCCCGGCCTCGACGGTGAAGCCGAGGGAGTCGACGGCCCGGACGGTGCCGCGCGGGGTGGTGAACGTGACGCGCAGGTCACGTACTTCGAGCAGGGGCGGTGCGGCGGTCATCAGTACCTCACCCTCGGGTCGACGACGGCGTACAGGAGGTCGACGACGAGGTTCGCGACGACGATGAAGAAGGCGGCGAGCAGGGTGACCCCGAGGACCACGGGCTGGTCGGAGCTGACGAGCGCCCCGTAGAACAACCTGCCGATGCCGGGAAGCCCGAAGATGGACTCGGTGATCACGGCGCCGGCGAGGAGCCCGCCGAGGTCGATGCCGAAGATGGTGAGGATCGGGGTCATCCCGGAGCGCAGTCCGTGTTTGACCACGACGGTGCGTTCGGGCATGCCCTTGGCGCGGGCGGTGCGGATGTACGGCTCGGCCATCGCCTCGATCATCGAACCGCGGCTCTGCCGGGCGTACATGGCGGCGTAGAGCAGGGCGAGGGCGGTCCAGGGCAGCAGCAGGTTCGAGGCCCAGGCGAGCGGGTCGTCGGTGAGGGCCTGGTAGCTGGGGTACGGGAGCAGGTCGGCGACGCGGATCACTCCGTAGATCAGCATGACGGAGGTGAAGTAGACGGGCAGGGAGGCGGCGGCGACGGCGCCGACCATCAGGACCTTGTCGGTGGCGGTGTCCTTGCGCAGGGCGGCGGTGACCCCGGCGCCGAGGCCGAGCAGCAGCCACAGGACGGCGGCGCCGACGGCGAGGGAGGCGGAGACGGGCAGCCGGTCCATCAGGAGGTTCCAGACGGGCAGGGAGTTCTCGTAGGAGTAGCCGAGGCAGGGGAAGTCGCAGTGGACGGCGAACTGTCCGGTGCCGAGGGTGCGTCCGGTGAAGATGCCGGTGAGGAAGTCGGCGAACTGCTCCCACACGGGCTTGTCGAGGCCGAGGTACTGCCGCACGTCGGCCAGCCGTTCGGCGCTGCACGTCTTGCCGCAGGCCGCGGCGGCCGGGTCGGTGGGCAGGACGTAGAAGATGAGGAAGGTGACGGCGGCGATGGCGAGGAGCACGCCGGCGAGGGCGAGCAGGCGGCGGACGAGGTAGAGGATCACGTGCGGCCGCCCCTCGGGTCGAGGATGTCGCGCAGGGCGTCGCCGAGGAGGGTGAAGGCGAGGACGGCGAGGAAGAGGAAGACGCTCGGGATGACGAAGTACATGGGGTCGGTCTCGTAGAAGGACACGGACTCGGCGATCATCTGGCCCCAGGAGGGGGTGGGCGGGCGCACGCCCACGCCGAGGTAGCTGAGGGCGGCCTCGGTGCTGATCATTCCGGGGATGAGCAGGGTGGTGTAGGCGATGACCGGGCCGGAGACCCCGGGGAGGATGTCGCGGGTCAGGATCCGCCAGGAGCTCGCGCCGCCGACGCGTGCGGCGTCGACGTACTCGCGGTGTCTGAGGGAGAGGGTCTGGCCGCGGACGACGCGGGCGACGCCGGGCCAGCCGAAGAGGCCGATGACGCTGGTCATCAGGACGATCCGGTTGACGTCCTTGGCCACCGACAGCATCGCGATCATGAAGATCAGCGAGGGGAAGGACATGGTGAGGTCCATGAGCCGGGACAGGACGGCGTCGGTGCGGCCGCCGAAGTAGCCTGCGGCGATCCCGGCGGCGGTGCCCGCGAGGACGACGATGGCGGTGGCGGCGAAGGCGATCAGGAGGGAGACCTGGGCGCCGTGGACGACGCGGGCGAACAGGTCGCGTCCGGTGACGGGTTCGACGCCGAGCCAGTGCTCGGGGCTGATTCCGCCGAGGGAGCCGAGGGGCTGTCCGCCGAGGTAGGGGTCGATGGCGGCCTTGTCGAACTCGTCCGGGGACCAGCCGCCGAGGGCGCTCAGCCAGGGGGCGGCCAGGGCCATCAGGACGAAGAGGAGGACGACGCCGAGGCTGACGCGGACGGCGGGGCGGCGGCGCAGTTCCCGGCGGGCGAGCTGCCAGGGGCTGCTGCCCGGGGCGACGTCCTTGGCCGGTGTCCCGGCCGGGGCGGCCTCGGGGGCCGCCTCGGGGCCCGCCTCGGGGGCGGCGCCGGATGCGGTGGTGGTCATGGTGGTGTCAGGCCCCGGCTTCTCAGCCCTGGCTCTTCGACGGGTCCTTGAGGCCCACGGTCCCGTAGTCGACGGTGCCGGTCCACACGGGGTGGCCGTAGGCGCCGGCGATGTTGGGGCCGACGAGCAGCGGCTTGCGCTCCAGGAGGATCGGGACGGAGGGGGACTTCTTCATGATCTCGGCGTCGAGGTCGATCCAGGCCTGGTTGGCCTGCTTGGCGTCCGCCATGGCGTTGATCTCGTCGATCCGCTTCATGGTGGCCTCGTCGCGGAACTGGGAGTAGTTGCCCTGGTTGCCCTTGTCCTTGATGGTGCGTCCGTCGAAGACGAAGGGGAGCCAGGTGGAGCCGGAGGGGTAGTCGGGGCACCAACCGGTGTACGTCATGTCGGGGGTGGTGGAGAGGTCGCCGATGACGTCGTAGTAGGCGCCGGGGTCGACGGTGTCGATGACGACCTCGATTCCGGCCCGTGCCAGGCCCTGCTGGAAGGCCTCCGCCTTGCCCTTGTCGCCGGTGGAGACGGCGAGGGAGACCTTCAGGTGCTCCTTGCCGGCGGCCTTGAGCAGTTCCTTGGCCTTGGCGGGGTCGCCGGAGGCGGGGATCTTCAGGGTGTCGGCCTGCTTGCCGCCGGAGAGGGCCGGGGGCAGGTAGGCGGTGGCCACCTCGTTGAGGGCGGGGCCGCCGCCGGCGGTGATGACGGCCTCCTTGTCGACCGCGTACTGCATGGCCTCGCGGACCTTGGGGTCGTTGAAGGGGGCGCGGGAGTTGTTCAGGTGGAGCATGACCGTACAGCCCTGGGACTCGGCGAGGAGGCGGGCCTTGATCTCGGGCTTGGGCAGGACCTTCGGGGCGCTCTCGGGGCGCATGTTGAAGTACTCGATGGCGGAGGCGTCGGCGCCCTCGCCGGCGATGATGCGGTCGTCGACCTGCCCGCCCTTGAGGCCCATGACGACGACGAACCGGTCCGGGTAGGCCTTGCGGACGGAGTCGGTCTTCTGGTCCCAGTGCTCGTTGCGGACGAGGACCAGCTTCTTGTCCCGGTCGTACGTCTCGATCTTGTACGGGCCTGAGGAGAACGGGCGGGCGTCGTACTGGGTGCCCTTCTCCTGGGACTGCGGGACCGGTGCGAAGGTGGGGAGGGTGGCGGTCTGGGAGAACTCGGCGACGGGGCGCTTGAGTTCGAAGACGATCGTGCGGTCGTCGGGGGTCTTGACGGAGTCGAGGTGCTTGCCGTCCAGGGGGCCCTTGTAGCCCTCGGTGCCGGCCAGGTACTGGGCGGCGTAGTCGGGGCCGCCGGTGAGGTCGGGGGCGAAGGAGCGCTCGACGTTGTACTTGATGTCCTGGGCCTTGACGGGGCTGCCGTCCTCGTACTTCACGCCCTCCTTGAGGGTGAAGGTCCAGGTCTTGCCGCCGTTGGAGGGGGTGCCGAGGTCGGTGGCGAGGTCGGGGACGAGCTCGCTGCCACCCTTGCCGGGCTCGGCCTTGAAGGTGACGAGCGTGCGGTAGAGCAGGCGGGTGCCGAAGTCCATGGCCGGCATCACCCAGTTGCGGGCGGGGTCGAGGTGGGCGAAGTCCTGGTTGGACAGGACGGTGAGGGTGCCGCCCTTCACGGGGGTGCCGCCGAGGGTCTTGCCGTCGTTGGCGGCGGCCGGGTTGGCCGCGGAGGGGCCGGAGTTCGCGCCCTTCTTGGGGTCGGAGCAACCCGAGGCACCGAGTGCGAGAGCGGCCACCACGGCGGTGGCGAGGGCGAGTTGGGTGCGCTTGGTCATGGGTCACTCCAGTGAAGGGCCGCGCTTTAGGATGTGACCGGTAACATAGTAATGTGAAATTGTACTGACAAGGGGTTGGCGCCCCCGTTATCCAGCCGTGTCCAAATCCGGCCGCTCACAGGCGAGTTGAAGTTGCCGGGCGGTCCCCACAGCGGGGCTGCGGGGACCGCCCGAGGGCGCGGATCGGCTCAGTGCGGCGAACCGGCCGGTTCCATGCGCTTGTCCTCGTGCTTGTCCTTGTGCTTGCCCGTGACCGGACGGAAGTTGCTGTTCGTCACGCAGCCGAGGTTCCGGTAGATCCTGTCGTTCGTCTGGGGGTCGAGGCCGACGAAGTGGTACTGGCAGGCCCCCTCGATGAACCTGCCTTCGATGCCGCCGGGGAAGTCGATCTCCTTGTTCCACAGGAACGGCGACTGGAGGCCCGTCTGCCGGGCGGTGGCGTTGACGTCGATCCCGCCGGGAGCCTGGATCGCGTAGACCCAGCCGTCGTTCCCGCCCCCCGTGGCGAATTCCTGCGCCACCCACCGTTCACAACTGGTGCTCACGTGCGCGGCGTTCTGCTGCCCGGCTCCTCCGATGATCCACTGCGACAGCGGGGTGAGGTCCGAGCCCCGCGGGGTGAAGCCGCTGTTGAAGATGGCCTGGGGGTTCGGCCGCGTGTCACCCCGCCACAGCGTGTTCCCGTCGTGCCGCCAGTACCAGGCCTCGCTCACCGCGGCGAGGTCCACCTGCGGCCGGATCCCGGGGTCCGTCGTGGTCTGCAGCCACTCCGACGCGCGGTAGCCGCCGGTGGGGCCGCAGGGGCCGGTGTCACGGATCTGCTGCGGGGTGCCGGGGTAGGGATCTGCCGCGGCGCCGGCGGGTGAGCCGAACGACAGCGAGACGGCGGCCAGGGCGGTGGCGGAGGCGATCCGCAATGCGGTCTTCAACACGGGCGGTACAACCCATCACTCGGTGTACAGGACCCTGTGTGGATAGACGGGTTCGGGACGGAATCAACCTCGGTCCGCAGCGGTCACCCGCAGGCCTCACGAGGTCCACCCGCCCGGCTCAGGCCCCGCCTCCGCGCCGCCCCCCGCGGCGGACCGGCCGCGGCCAGGCTCCGCCCCGGGCTCCACGGGTCTCGGGGAACGGGCCGCGCCGGGGGCTCACCGGGTCACTGGACGCCCGAGCCGAGGCCTCCCGGGATACGGCCGACCGGCTCGTCGCGCCCCTGGGCCCACAGGGAGCGGACGTGTCCGAGGTGGCGGACCATGCAGGCCTGCGCCGCCTCCGCGTCCCCGCTGATCATCAGGTCCAGCAGTTCGACGTGCTCCTCGGCGGAGGAGACCAGCTTGCCGGCCTCGTCCAGGCCCGTCAGGCCGTAGAGGCGGGAGCGCTTGCGCAGGTCGCCGACGGTCTCGACGAGGCGGTCGTTGCCCGCCAGGGCCAGCAGGGAGAGGTGGAAGCGACGGTCGGCCTCCAGGTACCCGATGAGGTTGTGCTCGCGGGCGCTGGTGACGATCTCCTCGGCGATGGGGCGCAGGGCCTCCAGCTGTTCGGCCGTGGCGATCTTCGTGATCCGGCCGACGGTCGGGACCTCGATCATCGTCCGCAGTTCCGTGTACTGGTCGAGGTCGCGCTCGCTGACCTCGGTGATCCGGAACCCCTTGTTGCGGACCGGCTCGACCAGGCCCTCCCGGGCCAGGTCGAGCATGGCCTCGCGCACGGGCGTGGCCGAGACGCCGAGTTCGGCCGCGAGGCCGGGGGCCGAGTACACACTTCCGGGGCGCAGTTCCCCGGCGATCAGGGCCGCTCGGAGGGCGTGGCCGACCTGGTCGCGGAGCCGTTCCTGGGCCTTGATGAGACTGTGCTGCTTCAGGTCACCCATGTGCTTTTCCTCCGAGACCCCCGACACCACGACGAGAAGAGGAACAGCGTACAATGTCACGTTGCGCTACTCGTCCCGGCGGCCTCGAACAATGCGACCGCCACGGCAAGATCCTCCCAGGCCATGCCCACGCTCTTGAAGAGCTGTGGACAACCCGTCCGCCCTCCCGACGGAATCCGCCCGGTGACCAGGTCGGCGAGCGTTCCGCTGATATGACCGGGTCCGATCGCCCCCTCCGCCTCCGGGACCAGCAGGTCCCCCGCCTCGCGCAGGGCCGCCGCGCGCGACTCCACGTACACGGCCGCACGCCGCACGAGGGCCGTGTCCGTCTCGCGGGCGCCCGGTTCGTGCGAGCCCACGGCCACCACCAGCGTCCCCGGGGCCACCAGGTGCCCGTCGAAGAGCGGCTCGCGGGCCGTGGTGCAGCAGACCACCAGATCCGCACCGGCCACGTCCCCCGCGGTGCCGGTGCGCGCCGCGACACCCCGCTCACGGGCGTACGCGACGAGCGCCCCCGCCCGCGCGGCGTCGCGGGCGACGACCACCGCCTCCGCGGGCGCCCGTTCCGCGAGCACCGCGTCGAGGTGCCCGTACGCCTGGGGCCCCGAGCCGAAGAGGACCAGACGCCCCGCCGGCCCGGCCGGGGCCAGGTGGCGCAGCGCCAGCGCGGACACCGCCGGGGTGCGCAGGGCCGTCAGGGCCGCGCCGTCGAACAGGGCCACCGGGCACAGGGTCACCCCGTCCAGGAGCAGGTAGCTCCCGGTGATCCGGGGCAGGCCCCGCTCCGGGTTGCCCGGCGCCACCCCGGCGATCTTCACCCCCGCGTAGCGCTCCGACGCGGCGGGCATCAAAAGGAGTTCGCCGCCCGGCGCGGGCAGGGAGCCGCGCTGCGGGCAGCCCTCCGGATCGAGCCCGGCGCGCAGGGCATCGGCGAGGGCGTCGGCCGCTCCGGCGGGGGTGAGCAGGCCCGCGATCCGCCCGGCGTCGTACTGCGGCAGCGCGGGCGCCGGGTGGGCGGGCGCCGGGTGGGCGGGCGCCGGGTGGACCGTCACAGGGGGAACCCCGTACCGAGGGCGTCGTGCGGATCGACGGTGAAGGTGTGCTCGCCGGTGCGGTAGGCCGTACCGGTCACCTCCGTGACCCCGCCCTCCAGCATCCGGCCGGTGAACACCGTGCCCACCACCGACTCGTGCAGCAGGTCCTCCCCCGGCCCGAGCCGCCCGTCCTCCGCGAGCAGGGCGAGCCGGGCGGAGGTGCCGGAACCGCACGGGGAGCGGTCGATCTGTCCGTCCGCGAAGACGGTGACGTTGCGCTGGTACGGCCCGAAGGGGGTGTCGGGCAGTTCCTCGTACAGGACCACCCCGTACACCCCGGACAGCAGGGGCCCGTCCGGGTGCCAGGTGGCGGGGTGGGTGGCCAGAGCTGCCCGGACCTCCTGCCCGGCGCGGACCAGGTCGGGCAGCGCGGCGCGCGAGACGTCCAGGCCGAGGTCCCGGGCGGCGACGGAGGCGTAACAGGCCCCGGCGTGCGCGATGTCCACCTCCGCGATCCCCAGCGTGGTGGCCACCGGGACCTTGCGGGCGCCCACCCGGGCCGCGACGTTGCGGAAGGTGACCCCGGTGGTGCGGCCCCCGTCGCGGTGGACGGTGGCCCCGACCCGACCCGACGGGACGTCGATGCGCACCTGGACGTCCCCGTCGTGCGGAGCCGGGACCCGTCCGGTCTCCACCGCCCAGACGCCGAGCGCCATGGTGCCGTGGCCGCACGCGGTGGAGTAGCCGTCCTTGTGCCAGAACAGCACCCCGAAGTGCGCCCCGTCGTCGTCCGGGGGGACCACGAACCCGCCGTACATCCCGGCGTGCCCGCGCGGCTCCTGCACCAGCAGGCGCCGTACGTCGTCCAGCTCGCTCCGCCTCGGCGCGGTCCCGGAACCCCCGGGGCCGATGACGGTGGCGCAGCGCTCGGCGACGGTGTCCCCGGGGGCGGGCGCGATGTCGCCCGCCGTGAGGTCGACGATCCGGAAGGGCTCCCCCGCCGTGTGGTAGTCGGTGGTGCGGACGCTGATCACAGCAGGAACCCTCCGGGGAAGGGGTCGGTCGGGTCGAGGAAGTACTGGGCGGTGCCGGTGATCCAGGCCCGGCCGGTGACGGTGGGGACCACCGCCGGGAGGCCGCCGACGGTGGTCTGACCGATGAGGCGGCCGGTGAACTCGGTGCCGATGAAGGACTCGTTGACGAAGTCGGTGTCGAGTTCGAGCAGGCCGCGGGCGTGCAACTGGGCCATGCGCGCGCTGGTCCCCGTACCGCAGGGCGAGCGGTCGAACCAGCCCGGGTGGATGGCCATGGCGTGCCGGGAGCGGCGGGCGTCGGAGCCGGGGGCGGCGAGGTACACGTGCTTGACTCCGGCGATCGCCGGGTCCTCGGGGTGGACGGGACGGTCCGCGCCCGCGTTGACGGCGTCCATGATCGCCAGGCCCGCGGCGATCAGGTCGTCCTTGCGGGAGCGGTCGAAGGGGAGCCCGAGGTCGTCCAGTTCGACGAAGGCGTAGAAGTTGCCGCCGTAGGCGAGGTCGTAGGTGACCGTGCCGTAACCGGGGACCTCGGCCTTCAGGTCCAGGCCGACGCTGAAGGCCGGGACGTTGGTGAGGGTGACGGCGGTGGCCGCGCCGTCCTCGACCCGTACGTCCACGCTGACCAGACCGGCCGGGGTGTCGAGCCGGACCGTGGTGACCGGCTCGACGACCGGGACCATGCCGGTCTCGACCAGGACGGTGGCCACCCCGATCGTGCCGTGCCCGCACATCGGCAGCAGGCCCGACACCTCGATGTAGAGCACGCCGAAATCGGCGTCGGGCCGGGTGGGCGGCTGGAGGATGGCGCCGCTCATCGCCGCGTGGCCGCGCGGCTCGTACATGAGCAGGGTGCGGACGTGGTCCGTGTGCTCCATGAAGTGGAGCCGCTTCTCGGCCATGGTGGAGCCCGGGATCACCCCGACTCCCCCAGTGATCACCCGGGTGGGCATGCCCTCGGTGTGCGAGTCCACCGCGTGGTAGATGTGGCGCGTGCGCATGGGTTCCTCCTGGTCGAAGCCCGGTTCGGGGCCCGGTCCGAGCCTGGTTGACGCTTAGTTGAGGCCTTCGGCGAGGGCCTTCTCGGTCGCGGCGCGCACCGAGGCCTCGATCTCGCCCGAGAGCGGGAAGCGGGGCGGACGGGTGGCACCGCCGGGACGGCCGGCCAGGTCCATGGAGAGCTTGATGGCCTGGACGAACTCGGTCTTGGAGTCCCAGCGCAGCAGCGAGTGCAAGGACTTGTAGAGCGGCAGGGCCGTGGCGAGGTCTCCGGCGACGGCGGCCCGGTAGAGGGTGGCGCAGGAGCGCGGCAGGGCGTTGGGGTACCCGGCGATCCAGCCGACGGCGCCCGCGAGGGCGAGTTCGAGCAGGACGTCGTCGGCGCCGATGAGCAGGTCGAGGCCCGGGGCGAGCTCGGCGATCTCGTAGCCGCGGCGGACGTCCCCGCTGAACTCCTTGACGGCGACGATGCTGCCGTCGCCGTGCAGGCGGGCGAGCAGTGCCGGGGTCAGGTCCACCTTGGTGTCGATGGGGTTGTTGTACGCGACCACGGGCAGCCCGGCCCCGGCGACATCCGCGTAGTGGGCGCGGACGGTGGCCTCGTCGGCGCGGAAGGCGTTGGGTGGCAGGAGCAGGACGGATCCCGCGCCGGCTTCGGCGGCCTGCTCCGCCCAGCGGCGGGCCTCGGCGCTGCCGTACGCGGCGACGCCCGGCATGACGCGGGCGCCGTCGCCGGCGGCCTCGACTGCGGTGCGCACGACGCGGGCCCGCTCCTCGTCGGTGAGGGTCTGGTACTCACCGAGGGAGCCGTTGGGCACGACGCCGTCGCAGCCCTCGGCGATCAGCCAGGCCACGTGCTCGGCGTAGGCGTCGTAGTCGACACTCAGGTCCTCGCGCAGCGGGAGGGCGGTGGCGACCATGATGCCGTGCCAGGGGCGGGTGCGGGTGTCGGGACGGGGCGCGGGGGTGGGCGCGTGGTTCATGAGCAGACTCCCTAGTGTGGTGTGTGACATTTTACTAGTGGGTGTGAGGCGGCCACAAGGGCCGGGAGGGCCCGATCAGCGGGCGGAGGGGGGAAGTTCGGTCTCGGACGGCGCGGGCAGCGCGGCCAGGTGGCGCAGCGGAACGGGGCAGGACAGCGGACGCCGGTCGGGCGCGGGGTCCTCCCCGGCCAGCGCGGCGACGGCCGGACCGCACATCCGGCCCTGGCACCAGCCCATCCCGGCCCGGGTGAGCAGTTTGACGGTACGGGCGTCCCGCGCGCCGAGCTCGGCGACGGCCTCGCGGATCCGGCCCGCCGGGACCTCCTCGCAGCGGCAGACGGTGGCCGCGTCGGGCAGCCAGTCCGTCCATCCCGCGCCGGGGCGGTGGGCGGCGGCCATCGCCCCGGCGAAGGCCCGCAGCCTGGCCCGGGTCCGGGTGAGGGAGGACGCGACGGGCACCCCCGCGATCGCGTGTGCGGCGATCTCCCCCTCGGTCAGGGCGAGTTGGGCACCGCCGATGCCGCCGGTCTCGCCGGCCGACCAGATGCCGGGCACCGAGGTGCGCTGCGCCGCGTCCAGGTCCAGGGCGACCGTGCCGTCGGGGGCCCGCAGGGTGTCGCAGCCGAGGGCGGTGGCCAGTTCCAGCTGGGGCACGAGCCCGTGGCCCACGGCCAGCGCGTCACAGGGGATCCGGCGGGCGGTGCCGGGCAGCGGGCGCCAGTCCCGGTCGAGGCGGGCGACCGTGACGGCCTCCACCCGGCCGCGGCCGTGCGCCTCGGTCACCGCGTGCCGGGTCAGCAGGCGGATGCCGTGGCGCGCGAGGGCGCCCCCGTACACGGCGCCTTCGGCGAGCTTGGCGGGGTTGCGCAGCAGGGCGCGGGCCTGCGGGGCGTACGCCGTGTACGAGGCGGCCTCGACGACGGCGGGTACGGCGGCTCCGGCGGCGGCGAGGGAGCCTGCCACCGCGAGCAGCAGCGGGCCGCTCCCCGCGACGACGACACGACTGCCGGGCAGGACGAGGCCGCCCTTGAGCATGGCCTGCGCCCCGCCCGCGCCGACGACCCCGGGCAGGGTCCAGCCGGGGAACGGCAGTTGCCGCTCGTAGGCGCCGGTGGCGAGCAGGACGGCGCGGGCGCCGAAGGTCGCCGCCCGCTCCTCGGGGCCGGCGACGGCGTGCAGCGTCCAGCCGTCGGCGCCGTCCGGGACCACCGTCCAGACGTGGTGGAAGGGGAGGTGGGCGATCCGGCCCGCCGCCACATGGTCGCGCAGGGCGGCTTCGCGCGCGGTGAAGGCCCGCCAGTCGTGGTGCAGGGCCTGGGGGCGGACGGCGCCGAGGCCGGGGGCCGGGTGGCGGTAGAACTGGCCGCCGGGGCGCTCCCCCGCGTCGAGGAGGGTGACGCGCAGACCGAGCCGGGCCGCGGTGACGGCGGCGGCGAGTCCGGCGGGGCCGGCACCGATGACGGCGAGGTCGACGGGGGCCGCCGGGGAAGCGGCGGGGGCTTCGGCGTGGGCGGCGCGGTCAGACGGCGAGGTCGGCATGTCCGGTGCCCTCCTGGGTGGTGACGGAGTCTCCGGGGCGGGCCGGGACGAGGCAGGCGCGCTGGTTCGGGCGGCCGTTGACGGTGACGAGGCAGTCGTAGCAGGCGCCGATGCCGCAGAACGCCCCGCGCGGGGCGCTGCCTTCGCGGGTGGTGCGCCAGGCGAGGATCCCGGCGTTCCACAGGACGGCGGCGACGCTCTGGCCTTCCTGGGCGGTCAGTTCACGGCCGTCGAAGGTGACGGGGTACGTGGCCGCCGGGGTGCCGCCTACCAGCTTGCGGGGGCTGCGCATCCGGGGTGCTCCTGGGGGGTCTTGCCCTGGCGGGCGGGGGCTGCGGGTGGGCCGGGGTCGGTGCCGGGTCGGGGTGCCGTCCGGGACTGCATGATTTATGGCGCCCTGTCCGGGGCTGCGTTGCGGAGGAGTACCTCGCGCCAACACATCACGTTTTACGTCCCGGACGGCACCCCTACCCGTCCCCGCCCCCGGCCTCGGACTCCGGGTTCGGGGCGTCGAAGCGGTCCGGGCGGAAGGGGGTGGGGTCCAGGGCGGGATCGGTGCCGGTCAGGGAGGCCGCGATGAGGGCGCCCGTGGCGGGGGCCAGGCCGATGCCGGCGCCCTCGTGGCCGCAGGCGTGGAAGAGGCCCGGTACGCGGGGGTCGGGGCCGATCGCCGGGAGGTGGTCGGGGAGGTAGGGGCGGAAGCCGTGGTAGGTGCGCAGGACGCGGGTGTCCGCCAGGACCGGGAAGAGCGCCGCCGCCTGGCGGGCGAGCCGGCGCAGGGCCTCGGTGGACAGGGTCCGGTCGAAGCCGACCCGTTCGCGGGTCGCGCCGATCAGGACGGGGCCCGAAGGGGTCCCCTCCACCACCGCCGAGGACTGCAGGGCCGCGGAGTCGCTGGCGACGTCGGCGATGTAGTCGGCGGCGTAGACCTTGTGACGGACCACCCGGGGCAGGGGTTCGGTGACCAGGACGAAGCCGCGGCGCGGCATGACCGGCAGGGTGGTTCCGGCGAGGGAGGCGATGTGGCCGCCCCAGGTACCCGCCGCGTTGAGCACCGCCGGGGCCAGGAGGGTGCGGCGGGGCGTGCGGACGCCGACGGCGCGGCCACCCCGCAGGAGCACGTCGGTGACCTCCTCGCCGAGGTACCGCTCGGCGCCGGACGCGGCCAGCAGGCGCGCCGCGGCCTGGGCCGGGTGGACCTGGGCGTCCTGGGGGTAGTGGAAGGCTCCCGCCTGCCCCGGGGCCAGGTGCGGCTCCAGGTCGCGCAGGGTGTCCGGCCCCACCTCGGTGGCGGTCACCCCGGCGGCGCGCTGGCCGTCCGCGAAGGTGCGGAGCGCCTTGAGGGTGGTCTCGTCGGGGGCGACGACCAGGCCGCCCTTGGCCTCGTACTCGGTCTCTCGCGGGAGGACCGCCGCCAGTTCCCGCCAGAGCCGGGCCGACAGGAGCGCGAGGTCGAGCTCGGGGCCGGCCTCCTTGTCGGAGACGAGCAGGTTGCCCTCGCCGGCACCGGTCGTGCCGCCCCCGACGGGGCCGCGGTCGACGACGGCCACGGACAGTCCGGAGCGGCTCGCGTAGTACGCGCACGCGGCGCCGACGACACCGGCGCCGATGATCACGACGTCCGGGGAGTGGTTCTGGGACACGACAGTAATATGTCACATTCTTTAGGGGCTGCCTAGGCATGCCGGAGGGGTGCCCCGGGCCGGTCCCGCCCCCCGCGGGAATCGGGACCGGCCCGGTGGCGGTCAGCTGCGCAGGGGGCCCTCACAGCTGAACGAGGAGGTGCCCGCGACCTTGTTCGTCCAGATCTCCACCGGACCGAAGGAGCAGTTCATGTCGGCCAGGTTGTTGGAGGCCGCGCCCGCCCGGTCGAGGATGAAGTAGTCCACCGTCTCGGACATGTCCTTGAAGTTCTGGTCGTCGCTGCGCCAGTTCGACAGGTTCGCGGTGATCCGGCCGGTACAGGTGAAGCGGCGCTTGCCGGGGTCGCCGTTCTCCACGCAGTCCGGGGTGTTGTACGTGGCCGTCGCGAAGGCGGACTTGACCGAGGAGAGCGCGGAGTCGCGCAGCTGGTCGTTGGCGGTGAAGGTGGTGTTCGGGACGTAGAGCTGGTCCACCTTGGCGATCTGCGCGTCCAGGAAGCGGTTGTAGTCGCGCTGGAGGTAGGTGTCCGATCCCATGCGGTTGCGCCAGGCGTCGTAGCCCGCGACGTCGTTGGCGCGCAGGTAGCCGTACATCTCGCGCAGCAGGGAGGGCTTCTCGGTCCACAGGAACTCGAAGAACGTGCCCGCGTAGTTGTAGAAGCGGAACCCGTCGCCGGCGTACGTGGCGTTGAGCAGCTGCTGGACGCTCATGCGGGGGCCGCCGCCGGAGGTGTCGTTGATGACGCCCCGGACCAGGGACTTGCGGACGGCGATGCCGTTGTCGCGGGTGGAGCCGTCGAAGAACTCGGCGGTGCCCTCGTCCATGGCGGTGGTGCGGTCGCCCTCGTACCAGGGGCCCTGGCCGAAGGAACCGGGGACGGCGAAGCGGCCGTTGAGGTAGTGCGTGTACTCGTGGCGGAAGAGCTCTTCGAGGGTGAGGGAGGAGTCCTGCGGGACGCGGCGCTGGTAGGTGTAGAAGGTGGCGCCGTTCTCGATGTAGATGCCGCCGTTGTTGGTGCCGTAGCCGGTGAGGAGGGGGTGGTAGTTCTCGTAGTCGGCGCGGGAGGCGTAGAGCACGATGTTCAGGGTGGTGTTCGGGTCGCCGGCCAGGGGCTGGTCGGTGCCGATGACGCGGTGGAACTGCGTCTTGACCTGCTTGCTCGCGTAGTAGAGCTGGTCGACGGTGGCCCGGTCGAGGGCCGTGCGGACCTTGATGCCGCCGTTGTCGTAGGTGTAGGTGTTCGGGAAGAGCTGCTTCTCGATGTCCTCCTTGCACACCCCGTACGGCTTGCACGCCTGGTAGAGGTTCAGCCAGGAGACGGCCTTGGCCCAGGGGTCGACGCCGAAGGTGGACTTGAGCGGCTCCAGCATGGCGCCGAGGTCGGCGACCACCTGGTCCTTGAGGCCGTCGACCTGGCCGAAGCGGCCGTACTCGCTGATCGCGTCGCGCACCACCCAGGCGTTGGCCGTGCCCTTGAGGTGGGTGTAGCCGGCGAAGGCCTTGAAGGTGGCGCGGTAGGCGGCGTCCCCCGCGACCGCGGAGTGGAAGGCGGCGTCCTGGTTGCCCGGGTAGACGCCCAGGTAGTTGACGGACAGCGCGGAGAGCGCCGCCCCCGCCCAGCCGGCGTCGAGATTGGTGGCCGGGTGGGACGGGTCCATGGTGGCCAGGACCCGCTTGATCAGGCCGAGCTGGTACTGGCGCAGACCCGGGGCGCTGCCCGCGTAGAGGGCCTCGCGCAGGGTGCGGGCGTTGGTGGCCGTCACGTCGAACGTCCGGGCGGCGTCACCGAAGTCGGCGATGGCCCGGCGCATCGCGTCGACGGTGGGGGCGTCGGTGACGTCGATCTCGGAGCGCGAGTAGTCGTGGTACACGACGGCGTGCAGGTAGGTGAACATCTCCTCCAGATGGGAGGAGTTACGGCCGTCGTGGGCGGCGGCCAGGCTGGATATCCGGCGGGAGACGGCCTGGACGTGGGCGTCGGACATGACGGGCGCCAGGCGCGCGTCCCAGGTCCAGATGAGGTTGCGCAGACAGCCGTCGGCGGTGACGGCCGGGTCGGCGAGGAAGTCGGCGAACTGCTCCGGCGAGAGGCCGGTGATCCCGTCAAGGGTGCAGGGGACGCCCGCGGCGACGCTGAGGGCGGTGGGTGCGGCCTGGGCGGAGGCCGCCTTGCGGCTCTTCTCCGCGCGCTCGGTGGAGGCGGAGGAGCCCGGGGCCGGGACGGCCGGGGCGGCGCCGGGCACCTTGCCGTCGGTGACGCCCTTGCCGCCGGGGGCCGGGGCGGGCACCGGGACGAGCTCCTGGGCGTCGGCCCGGTGGTCGACCTCGTCGAAGGGGTTCGGCGTCGTGGTGCCGGTGGCGCCGGGGACTCCGGAGGTGAAGGCGGCGGGTGCGGAGGCGCCGGTCGCGGCGACGGGGGTGCCCCGCTCCGCGGCCTGGGTCACGGCCTGGCCGGCGGTGGCGAGGAGGGTGACCGCCACGGCGGCGGAGAGGAGGGACGTACGCACAATTTTGTGCTGGGACACCGAGAGCTCCTGTGGGGAGGGAGGTGGGGGAAATGGAGCGTGAACTGCCCTGCTTCACACGGCGTTTGACGGGGATTAACGTGCCGCGGTGTGAGCTGTAACATAGTAATGTGAAATTGCACTGGCAAGACCTGTGCGCCCATCAGTTCGGTACTTCTTGAGGGAGCCTCCATGAGCGACGCCTCCGCCCGCCTCAACACCGGCAGTCACGACCTGCCCGTATCAGCAGAGTTGTCCCGGTTCATGGCCGGGAACTGGGCGGCCACCCCGCTTCCCGCCGCCGCCCGCGTCCCCTCGCACGCCGTCACCCCGGCCCGCCGCGCCAGGCTCTCGGCGCGCTTCCCCGGCGAGCGGCTGCTCGTCCCGGCCGGCGAGCTGATGGTCCGCTCCAACGACGCCGACTTCCGCTTCCGGCCGCACAGCGCGTACGCCTGGCTGACCGGACTGACGGGCGAGGACCAGGCCGGGCACGTCCTGGCCCTGGAGCCGTCCGGCCCGAACGGGCACGAGGCAGTGCTGTACCTCAGGCCGCGCTCACCCCGGGCCGACGGGAACGAGGAGTTCTTCCGCGACCGCCGCTACGGCGAGTTCTGGGTGGGCCGCCGCCCGGACCTCGCGGAGGCCGAGCGGCTGACCGGCATCCGCTGCGCGCACCTGGACACCCTCGGAGAACCGCCGGCCCGCAACGCCGCCACGGACGGCGAACTTGCCTCCGCGCTCTCCGAGTTGCGACTGGTCAAGGACGCGTGGGAGGTCGACCAGCTGCAGCTGGCCGTGGACCACACGACGGCCGGTTTCGAGGACGTCGTACGGGCCCTGCCACAGGCGTTCGCGCACCCGCGCGGGGAGCGCTGGATCGAGGGGGTGTTCGGACTGCGCGCCCGGGCGGAGGGCAACGGGACCGGCTACAGCACGATCGCGGCCTCGGGCGCCCACGCGGGCGTCCTGCACTGGATCCACAACGACGGCCGGCTCGACCGGGACGAACTGCTCCTCCTGGACGCGGGCGTGGAGACCGACACCCTCTACACGGCCGACATCACCCGCACCCTCCCGCTGTCCGGGCGCTTCTCCTCCGTCCAGCGGCAGGTCTACGAACTGGTGCTGGCCGCACAGGAGGCGGGCATCGCGGCGCTGCGACCGGGGGCGAGGTTCGGGGACTTCCACCGGGCCGGCATGAAGGTCATCGCGGAGGGGCTCGCGGAGTGGGGCGTCCTCAAGAACGCCGAGGGCGACCTGCACCGGCGGTACACGCTGTGCAGCAGCGGGCACATGCTGGGACTGGACGTCCACGACTGCGCGAAGGCGCGGGCCGAGACGTACCTGGAGGGCGTCCTGGAGGAGGGCCAGGTGCTGACCGTCGAACCTGGCCTCTACCTCCAGCCCGACGACGAGACGCTGCCGGCCGAGCTGCGCGGGGTGAGCGTGCGCATCGAGGACGACCTGGTCATCACCGCCGACGGGGCGCGGCTCATGTCGGGGGCCCTGCCGCGGACGGTCGCGGGCGTGGAGGAGTGGATGGGCACCCTCCTGGACTCCGCGGGCTCCTGACCTCCCACCCGCCCCGGGCCGGGGCAAGGCCTCGGACCTCCCTCCCCCGGTCTCGTGCGGAGCGGGGCCGGGGGAGGAACGGAGGGGCGGCTACGGGAGGACCGCGAAGCCGTCCAGTTCGAGCTGGGCCTGTGTGTCCCAGAGGCGGACCACGCCGACCACCGCCATCGCGGGGTACTCGCGCCCCGCGAGCCGGCGCCAGATCCGGCCCAGCTCGGCGGCGTGTTCGCGGTAGGCCGCCACGTCCACCGCGTACACCGTCACCCGCGCCAGGTCCGCCGGGGTGCCGCCGGCCACCGCGAGGGCCGTCAAGAGGTTGGCGAGGGCCCGCTCGAACTGCTCCGGCAGGGTCGCCCCAACGACCTTGCCGGAGCCGTCCAGCGCGGTCTGGCCGGCCAGGAACACCAGCCGGCCCCCGGTGGCGGTGACGGCGTGCGAGAAGCCGGTCGCCGGGGACAGCCCCTCCGGGTTGATCCGCTCCAGGCTCATCCCGCCGACGCCTTCCGGTAGAGCTCCTTCGCGATGAGGGTGCGCTGCACCTCGCTCGCACCCTCGTAGATCCTGGGCGCCCGTACCTCCCGGTACAGGTGCTCCAGCAGGTGGCCGCGGCGCAGCGCGACCGCCCCGTGCAGCTGGACGGCGTGGTCCACGACGTACTGGGCCGTCTCCGTGGCCAGCAGCTTCGCCATGGCCGCCCGCCGGGGGACGTCCGGGGAGCCCCCGTCGTAGGCGCCGGCCGCCGCGTACACCAGCAGCCGGGCGGCCTCGGTGCGGGTGGCCATCTCCGCGACCCGGTGCGCGACGGCCTGGAGGTCCGCCAGCACCCCGCCGAAGGCGGTGCGGCCGGCCGTGTGGGCGAGCGTCGCGTCCAGGGCCGCCCGCGCCATGCCGACCGCGAAGGCGCCCACGCTCGGCCGGAACAGGTTCAGGGTCTCCATCGCCACCCGGAACCCCTGCCCGGGCTCCCCCAGCACATCGGCGCGGCCGACCGGCACCCCGTCGAAGGCGAGCGAGCCGATGGGGTGCGGCGACAGCATGTCGAGGGCCTCGCCGCCCAGCCCCGGCCGGTCCGCCGGGACCAGGAACGCGGTGACCCCCCGCGAACCCGGCGCCTCACCCGTCCGGGCGAAGACGGTGTAGAAATCGGCTTCGGGGGCGTTGGAGATCCAGCACTTCTGCCCGTGCAGCCGCCATCCCGCCCCGTCCGGGACGGCCTCCAGCGCCAGGGCCGCCGCGTCCGAGCCCGCGCCCGGCTCGCTGAGCGCGAACGCCGCCACCAGCCGGCCCTCCCGCACCCCCGGCAGCCACCGCTCGCGCTGCTCCGTGCTGCCCGACCTCAGCACCGGGTGCGCCCCCAGGCCCTGCAGGGCCAGGGCCGTCTCCGCCTCGGTGCAGCCGTAGGCGAGCGATTCCCGCAGCAGGCACAGCTCCAGCGCGCCGGAGTCGAACACCTTGTCCAGCAGTCCCAGCTCCCCGAGCGCCGCCAGCAGCGGCCGGTTCACCCGGCCGGGCTCACCCTTCTCGGCGAGCTGCCGCAGCCGCCCAGCCGACAGGGCACGCAACTGCCCGCACCATTCCTCTTCGTCCACCCCGAGCGCGAATCCGGCCATCCGAATGCCCCAGTCCTATCGCGTCCTGTTGACTGTCGTCACCATCACGATACGCTCTGGAGGCAGCTCCCCGGGGCCAACGGGGAGAGGCACCGCACGGCCGGCTCCACCCCGTCCGGACGTCGCAAGGGGGCGAACCCGCCTTGGAGCTCAAGCCTTCCACTCATACCGACACCTTCGCGCGCGAACACCTGCCGCCCGCCGACGCCTGGCCGGAGCTCCTCTTCGAGCTGCCCGAACTGGCCTATCCGGATCGGTTGAACTGCGGCGTCGAACTCCTCGACGCCACCGTCGAGCGGTTCGGCCCCGACCGCCCCGCCTTCCGCTCGGGCTCGGGCGAGGTGTGGTCGTACGGGGAGCTGCGCCGGCGCGTCGACTCGCTCGCCCACGCCCTCACCAGCGACCTCGGCGTGGTCCCCGGCAACCGGGTGCTGCTGCGCGGACCCACCGGGCCGTGGCTCGCCGCCTGCTGGCTGGCCGTGATGAAGGCGGGCGGGGTGGCCGTCACCGTGCTGGCCCAGCAGCGGGCCCAGGAGCTGGCGACGGTGTGCTCCATGGCCCGGGTCGGCCACGCCGTCTGTCACGCCGATGTCCTCGACGACCTGGTCAAGGCCGAGGTGCCCGGCCTGCGGATCGCCGCCTACGGCGGGGAGGCCCCCGACGACCTGCTGCGGCTGGCCGAGAGCCACCGGGATCCCTATCCCGCCGTCGAGACCTCCGCCGACGACGTGGCGCTGATCGCCTTCACCTCCGGCACCACCGGCCGCCCCAAGGGCTGCATGCACTTCCACCGCGACCTCCTCGCCATCGCCGACACCTTCTCCCGCCATCTGCTGCGGCCCCGCCCCGACGACGTGTTCGCCGGCAGTCCCCCGCTCGGGTTCACCTTCGGACTCGGCGGACTGGTCGTCTTCCCCCTGCGCGCGGGGGCGTGCGCGCTGCTGCTGGAACAGGCCGCACCCCGCGCCCTGCTCCCCGCGCTCGCCGAGCACCGGGTCACGGTCCTGTTCACCGCTCCCACCGCCTACCGGTCGATGCTGGACACCCTGGGCCCCTACGACACGGGCGCCTACGACCTGTCCACGCTGCGCCGCTGCGTCTCGGCCGGCGAGAACCTGCCCGCCGCCACCTGGCAGGCCTGGTACGAGCGCACCGGACTGCGGATCATCAACGGCATCGGGGCCACCGAACTGCTGCACATCTTCATCTCCGCGGCCGACGAGGACACCCGCCCCGGCGCCACGGGCCGGGTGGTGCCCGGTTGGGAGGCCCGGGTGGTGGACCCCGCGGGCCGGCCCGTGGCGGACGGCGAACCCGGGCTCCTGGCCGTACGCGGGCCCGTCGGCTGCCGCTACCTGGCCGACCCCCGCCAGCGCGAGTACGTCCGCGACGGCTGGAACCTGACCGGTGACACCTACGTCCGCGACGCCGACGGCTATTTCCGCTACGTCGCCCGCGCCGACGACATGATCATCTCGTCCGGCTACAACATCTCGGGCCCGGAGGTGGAGGAGGCCCTGCTGCGCCACCCCGACGTCGTGGAGGCGGCGGTGGTCGGGCTCCCCGACGAGCGCCGGGGCCAGATCGTGGTCGCCCACATCGTCCCGCGCGACGGATCGGTGCTGACCGAGGACGCCCTGCGCACCCACATGCGCTCCGAGCTGGCCCCGCACAAGTGCCCGCGCACCTTCGTCTTCCTGCCCGTGTTGCCCCGGACGGCGACCGGCAAACTTCAGCGCTTCCGGCTGCGCGATCTAGAGTGAACCCGTGGTCGAGCAGCACACTCCGCGATCTCTGATCGTCACGTTCTACGGCGCCTACGGGCGGACCTTCGAGGGGCCCGTCCCGGTGTCCGCGCTGGTCCGCCTGCTGGGCGCGGCCGGCGTCGACGCGCCCTCCGTCCGCTCCTCGGTGTCCCGGCTGAAGCGGCGCGGCTTCCTGGTGCCCGCGAAGAGCGCCGACGGCGCGGCCGCCTACGACCTCTCCGAGGAGGCCCGGCTTCTGCTGGAGGACGGCGACCGGCGGATCTACGGCCCCCCTCAGGTGTCGGAGGAGTGGCTCGTCGCGGTCTTCTCCGTCCCGGAACAGGAGCGGAGCAAACGGCACCTGCTGCGCTCCCGCCTCGCCCGGCTCGGCTTCGGAGCGGTGGCCCCGGGCGTGTGGATCGCCCCGGCCCAGCTGGCCCGAGAGACCGGGCACACGCTGGAGCGGTTGCACCTGACGGCCTACGTCGAGCTCTTCCGCGGCTCCCACCTCGGCTTCGCGCCCACCGCCGAGGCGGTGGCCCGCTGGTGGGACCTGGCGGCGCTGGCCAAACAGCACGAGGAGTTCCTCGATCTGCACGAGCCTGCGCTGCGCGCCCTCCAGTCGGGCCCCGAGCCCACGCCGGAGGCCGCGTACCGCACCTACCTGGCCGCCCTGGACTCCTGGCGGCGGCTGCCCTACGCGGATCCCGGACTGCCCCGCGAGCTGCTCCCCGCGGACTGGCCGGGCGACCGGGCGGCGGCGGTCTTCACCGAGCTCCACACCCGGCTGCGGGACGCGGGCGCCCGCTTCGTGCGGACGTAGCCACCGGCCGCGGCGGGCCTGCGTGGCGGGGCGGCGGTACTGCTTCGCGCACGGGGTCCGGGTCTTCATGGTTCCTCCTCCTGCCGGGCCCGGGTGGGGCCGTCGGGCGGCCTGGCCTCCTGCCGCATTCCCAAGATCCCAGCGGCCCGGCACCGCCGCTTCCCCCACGCGGGGGAGCCCTCTCCCCCACCCGGGGGAGCGCCCGCACCGCTCCCCCGCGCGCTCCGCGAGCACCCCGCGCGCACCCCGGAAATACAGGTGCGCCCGGCCCAGGGCCCCCGGCACGATGGGGCATGACATGGACCTTCAGCAATGATCTGGCGGCCTATCTGAGCGCCGCACGCCCCGCGTTGGCGGCCCGGCCGGTGGTCGACACCGTCCTGCTCACCGTCACCGAATCCCTGGAACGGCGCGGGCCCCGCGCCCACGGCGACGCCGACCCCGTCTTCGGCTGGTGGACCGGCGCCGACGGAACCGTCGCGGGCGCCCTGCTGTGCACGCCGCCGTTCCCGCTGCTGATCGGATCCCTGCCGCCGGAGGCGGTGGAGGCACTCGGCCCGCGGCTCACGGCCGAGCCGCTGCTCGCCGAGGTCCGCGGGATCAACGCCCGCCGGCCGGACGCCTTGGCGCTCGCCGCCGCCTGGGAGACGCCGACCCGGATCGTGGAGGAGCTCCGGCTGTACCGGCTCGGCACCCTGGCGGCCCCGGTCCCCCTCCCCGCCGGAGGGCCCCGCCTCGCGGCCGAGGCGGACCTGCCCCTCCTGCTGGCCTGGACCGAGGAGTTCAAGCGGGAGACGAACGAACCCGGCCTCGCCTCGGAGGCGGCCCTGCGCGAAAGGCTCTCGTACGGCGGCGTCCTGCTCTGGGAGCACGACGGCCGCCCCGTGTCCCTGGCGGCCTTCTCCCGCCCGATCGGCGGCGCCTCCCGCGTCGGCCTCGTCTACACCCCGCCCACCGTCCGGGGCCGCGGCTACGCCGCAGGTGTCACCCACGCCGCGAGCGGAGCCGCCCACGCGGCCGGCGCACGCGAGGTCCTGCTGTTCACCGACCTCGCCAACCCCACCAGCAACGGCATCTACCAGCGCCTCGGCTACACCCCGGTCGAGGACCGCGTCCACCTGGAGGCGCTCTGACCGCCCCTCCCCGCTGCCGCCCCTCCCCGCTGCCGCCGCTACCCCTTCCCGGTCGGCGGCTTGCGGCTGCCGGCCCGGTAGGGGGCGGGCCAGGGCGCGCCCGGTCCCTCGTACCCCTGGTCGGCCGCCGCGTGCAGGGTCCAGTGCGGGTCGTACAGGTGCGGGCGGCCCACGGCGCACAGGTCGGCGCGCCCGGCCAGCAGCAGGGAGTTGACGTCGTCCCAGGAGGAGATGGCGCCGACGGCGATGACGGGGACGCCGAGCGCGTTGCGGATCCGGTCGGCGTAGGGGGTCTGGTAGGAGCGCCCGTACTCCGGGGTCTCGTCGGCCACGACCTGGCCGGTGGACACGTCGACGGCGTCCGCGCCGTGGGCGGCGAAGGCGGCTGCGATCCGCTCCGCGTCGTCCGGCGAGGTGCCGCCGGGTGCCCAGTCGGTCGCCGAGATCCGGACCGTCATCGGGCGGGCCGCCGGCCACACGGCGCGGACCGCGTCGAAGACCTCCAACGGGAAACGCAGCCGGTTCTCCAGGGGGCCGCCGTAGGCGTCGTCGCGGTGGTTGGTGAGCGGCGAAAGGAACCCGGACAGCAGGTAGCCGTGCGCGCAGTGCAGTTCCAGCAGGTCGAAGCCGCATTCCGCGGCGCGCACGGCGGCCGCCGCGAAGTCGGAGCGCAGCGCGGCGAGGTCGGCGGTGTCCAGGGCGCGCGGGACGGCGGACACACCGGGCCGGTAGGGCAGTGCGGAGGCGGCGACGAGCGGCCAGTTGCCCTCGGGCAGCGGCTCGTCCATGCCCTCCCACATGACCTTCGTCGAGCCCTTGCGGCCCGAGTGCCCGAGCTGGACGCCGAGGGCGGTGCCCGGCGCGGAGGTGTGGACGAAGTCGACGATCCGCTTCCAGGCGGCCGCCTGCCCCGAGGTCCACAGGCCGGTGCAGCCGGGGGTGATCCGGCCTTCGGCGCTGACGCACACCATCTCCGTCATGACGAGCCCGGCCCCGCCCAGGGCCCGCTCGCCGAGGTGCACCAGGTGGAAGTCCCCCGGCACCCCGTCCCGCGCCGAGTACATGTCCATGGGCGCGACGACGACCCGGTTGCGCAGGGTCAGCCCCCGCAGGGTGAACGGGGTGAACATCGGCGGGGTTCCCGCCGCCCCCGCCGCACCCGCCGCACCCGCCGCCCCCTCCGCGCCCGCCACGCCCGCCACGCCCACCGGGCAGCCGAACTCCTCTTCCACCCCCCGCGTGAAGCGGGCGTCGCGCAGCCGCAGGTTCTCGTGCGTCACCCGCCGGCTGCGGGTCAGCAGGTTGAAGGCGAACTGCCGGGCGGGCTGGCCGACGTAGCCCTGGATCTCCTCGAACCACCGCATGCTGGCGGCCGCCGCCCGCTGGGTGCTGGCCACGGCGGGCCGCCGCGCGGCCTCGTACGCCGCCAGGGCCCGTGCCACGCCGGCCGGGGGAACCCCCTCCGGGCCCGGGCCCTGGCGGCCCGCTTCCTCCCCGGTGACCGCTGCCAGTGCCTCGGCGAGCGCCAGCGCGTCCTCGACGGCGAGCTTGGTGCCGGAGCCGATGGAGAAGTGGGCCGTGTGCGCGGCGTCCCCGAGCAGGACCACGTTCCCGTGCGACCACCGCGCGTTCTCGACGGTGCGGAAGCGGGTCCACGCGGAGCGGTTGCCCCTCAGCGGCCTGCCGCGGAGGGCCTCGCTGAAGATCTTGGCGCACCGGGAGGCGGACTCCTGCTCGTCGCACAGGTCGAAGCCCGCGGCGCGCCACACCTCCTCCCGCATCTCGACGATCACGGTCGAGGAGTCGGCGGAGTACGGGTAGGCGTGCAGCTGCATCGCCCCGTGCGCGGTCTCCGCGATCTCGAAGCGGAAGGCCTCGAAGGCGAAGTCGGCGGCCAGCCAGATGTAACGGCAGCGCCCTTCGGTGACGGTGGGACGGAAGTGCGCCGCGCCGTTCTCCCGGGTCGCACTGTGCACCCCGTCCGCCGCGACGACCAGCTCGTGCGTCCGGGCCAGCTCTTCCGCGTCCGGGGCCGGGGTGCGGAAGCGGAGGCGGACTCCGAGGCCCGCGCATCGCTCGTGCAGGATCTCCAGCAGCCGGCGCCGGCCGAGCGCGGCGAAGCCGTGGCCGCCGGAGGTGAGCAGCCGGTCCCGGTGGACCACCTCGACGTCGTCCCAGCGCACGAACTCGGCTCCGAGGGCGGCGTGCACGACCGTGTCGGCGCGTTCGATGCCGCCGAGGGTCTCGTCGGAGAGCACGACGCCGAAGCCGAAGGTGTCCTCGGGGGCGCCCCGCTCCCAGACCTCCACGTGGTGCCCCTGCCGTGCCAGCAGCGCGGCGGCGTACAGTCCCCCCGGTCCCCCGCCCACGACGGCGACCCGCATGGCATTACCTGCCCTTCCAGCGCGGCGGCCGCTTCCCGGTGAAGGCCGCGTGGAACTCCGCGTAGTCCTCGCCGTGCATCAGCAGCGCCTGGGTGTTGGCGTCGAGTTCGACCGAAGCGGCCAGCGGCATGTCCAGTTCCGCCGTCAGCAGGGCCTTGGTCTGCGCGTACGCGAGGGCGGGTCCGGCGGCGAGGTGGGCGGCCAGTTCGGCGGCCCGGACGTCGGCCTTGCCCTCGTCGACCAGCTCGCTGAGCAGGCCGATCCGCTCCGCCTCGGGAGCGCGTACGGGTTCTCCGAGCATCAGCAGCCGGGTGGCGTGGCCGAGGCCGACGACCCGGGGCAGCAGGTAGGCGGCGCCCATGTCCCCGCCGGAGAGGCCGACGCGGGTGAAGAGGAAGGCGAACCGGGCGGTGGGGTCCGCGATCCGGAAGTCGGCGGCGAGGGCGAGGACGGCTCCGGCTCCCGCGGCCACGCCGTGCACGGCGGCGATCACCGGGAAGGGGCATTCGCGAACGGCCCGGACCACCTGGCCGGTCATCCGGTTGAAGTCGAGCAGCTGGGCCGTGTCCATGGCGAGGGTGGCACCGATGATCTCGTCCACGTCCCCGCCGGAGCAGAAGCCACGGCCCTCGCCGGCGAGCACGAGGGCGCGTACGGAACGTTCGCGGGACAGTTCGGCGAGCAGGTCGCGCAGGTCGGCGTAGGCGCCGAAGGTGAGCGCGTTCAGCTTCTCGGGGCGGTCGAGGGTCACGGTGGCGACACCGTCCTGCCGGGTCACCCGCAGGTTGCGCCACCGTTCGGTCGATGGGGTGGAACCGGTGAAGGGGCTCACGGAACCGACGGTATCACCGACCCGTGACTATCGTCACGGAAACGCGACATGGGAGGGACCGGAGGCCGGGCCCGGCCGCCAAGGCGTGCCGAAGGTCCCCGGTGCCACCGACCTCGGCCCCTTGCGCTTCGGCCGGGGTGCCCTACGGCACCGGAATTCCACTTCGTATCGTTGAAAGCGGGAGTTCACCCGGGCGCCACCGGAACGACTCCCGCCGCACCGCCCCTCCACGCCCCCTCCACGCCTCCCGCGACGATTCCGGAACGGACGGATCCGCCTTGCCCGACGCCTCCGCCTGGCGGATCGCCCTCCCGCACTCCACCGCGGCCGTGCCCCTCGCGCGCGCCCTGGTCCGTACCGCCCTCACGGACAGCGGCCCCTCGGCCGACCGGGACACCGCGGAGCTGCTGACCGCCGAGCTGGTCGCGAACGCCGTGGAGCACACCTCCGGCGGCGGAGACCCGATCGAGCTGGTCGTGGAGCTGCTCGCGAACGGCTGCCAGGTGGAGGTGCACGACGGCGACCCGCGCCCGCCGGGCGATCTCGCCGCCCGCCCCGACGACACCCCTCCCGACCCCTGGCAGGAGCACGGCCGCGGCCTGCTGCTGATCCGGACCCTCAGCTCCTCCTGCGGCCACCGGCGCACCGCGCGCGGGAAGGCCGTGTGGTTCACCCTGCCGGCCCGCGCCGCGACCGTCTGACGGCGCGGACGGAAGGGGCGGCCGCTACGCCCCGGTGCCGGGGCCGGCGAGCAACGCCACGAGGACGGCCTTGATGGTGTGCAGCCGGTTCTCGGCCTCGTCGAAGACGACCGAGTGCGCCGATTCGAACACCTCGTCCGTGACCTCCAGCGAGTCCAGCCCGTGCCGCTCGTGGACCTCGCGGGCCACCTTGGTGCCCAGGTCGTGGTAGGCGGGCAGGCAGTGCAGGAACTTCACGTCCGGGTTCCCGGTCGCGCGCAGCACGTCCATGGTGACGGCGTACGGGGCCAGGGCCGCGATCCGCTCGTCCCAGACCTCCTTGGGCTCGCCCATCGACACCCAGACGTCCGTGGCCACGAAGTCGGCCTGGGCCACGCCCTCCGCGACCTCCTCGGTGAGGGTGATCCTGGCCCCACTGGCCGCGGCCAGCTCCCGGGCCCGCGCCACGACCGCCTCGGCCGGCCAGTACGCCTTCGGCGCGACGATCCGGACGTCCATGCCCAGCAGCGCACCGGTGACCAGGTAGGAGTTGCCCATGTTGAAGCGGGCGTCGCCGAGGTAGGCGAAGGCGATGCGCTCCAGCGGCTTGTCGCCGTGCTCCGTCATCGTGAGCACGTCGGCGAGCATCTGGGTGGGGTGCCAGTCGTCGGTGAGGCCGTTGAAGACCGGGACGCCCGAGTGCGCGGCGAGCTCCTCGACCGCGTCCTGGCTGTCGCCCCGGTACTCGATCCCGTCGAACATCCGGCCGAGCACCCGAGCCGTGTCCCGGACGGACTCCTTGTGGCCCATCTGGGAGCCGGTGGGGTCGAGGTAGACCGTGTGGGCGCCCTGGTCGGCGGCGGCGACCTCAAAGGCGCAGCGGGTGCGCGTCGAGGTCTTCTCGAAGATCAGCGCGATGTTCTTGCCCTGGAGTCGGCGCTGCTCGGTCCCGGCCTTCTTGGCGGCCTTGAGTTCGGCGGCGAGCTCGACCAGACCGCGGAACTCGGCGGCGGTGAAGTCGAGCTCCTTGAGGAAACTGCGGCCGAAGAGGTCGGTGGCCATGGGGGACACTCCAGGGTGACGCTGACAGGGGATGCTGGAAGTCTATACGATCCTCTGCATTGATATACAGTCCTTCCGGGTCACACGGCGTCCCGCTCCACCGGGCAGCTCATGCACCGCGGCCCGCCCCGGCCCCGCCCCAGCTCGCTCCCCGGGATCTCGATCACCTCGATGCCCTCCTTGCGCAGGTGCGTGTTGGTGGTGACGTTCCGCTCGTACGCGACGACCACCCCCGGTTCCACCGCCAGTACGTTGCAGCCGTCGTCCCACTGTTCGCGCTCCGCCGAGTGAACGTCCTGGGTGGCCGTCAGCACTCTGATCCGCTCCAGCCCGAGGGCCGCCGCGATCGCCCGGTGCATGTGCTCGGCCGGATGGTCGCTCACCCGGAGTTCCCCGGGCCGCTCGCCCGGCCGGATCGTGTACGAGCGCAGCATGCCGAGCCCCGCGTACTGAGTGAACGTATCTGCGTCGACCATCGTCATCACCGTGTCCAGGTGCATGAAGGCCCGCCGCTTCGGCATGTCGAGCGCCACGATGGCCGTCGCCGAGCCGGCCGCGAACAGACCGCGCGCGAGCATCTCCACCGCCTGCGGGGTGGTCCGCTCGCTCATCCCGATCAGCACGGCGCCGTTGCCGATGACCAGGACGTCCCCGCCCTCGATGGTCGAGGGGTAGTCCACCTGCCCCTGCGACCAGAAGTGGAAGGCCCCCGAGCCGGTGAACAGCGGGTGGTGCCGGTAGATCGCCTCGAAGTGCACGGTCTCGCGCTGCCGGGCCGGCCAGCGCATGGCGTTGATCGACACCCCGTCGTAGATCCAGGCGGAGGTGTCCCGCGTGAAGAGGTGGTTGGGCAGCGGGCCCAGGAGGAAACCGTCCGTCTCCAGCGCGTGGAAGCGCACCGACACCGGCTCCGCGTGCCGCTCCAGGAACTCCCGCTTGGTCATGCCGCCGACCAGCGCCTCGGCGAGGTCGCCCGAGGAGAGCCCGTCGAAGACGGAACGCAGGTGATCGGTGGCGAGGGGACCGTACTCCTTCTCGTCGAAGACCCGGTCAAGTACGAGGTGTCTCGCCTCGGGGATGTCGAGGGACTCACGGAGCAGGTCGCCGAAGAGGTGGACGGCGACGCCCCGGTCGCGGAGCACGTCCGCGAAACCGTCGTGTTCCTGGCGGGCCCGGCGCACCCACAGCACGTCGTCGAAGAGCAGTGCGTCCTTGTTGCTCGGTGTGAGCCGCTTCAGCTCCAGGTCGGGCCGGTGGAGGATGACGCGGCGGAGCCGCCCGGTCTCGGAGTCGACATGGAATCCCATGCCGTACACGTACCCAGACCGGGCGGCTTTTTGACCTGCCGTCGGCTGCGCGGACTCAGCGCAGGCCGAGAAGTGCCGTCGGGGCGCCGGTCAGTTCCGGTGCGATCACGCCCAGTTTGGGGGCGGTCAGGTTCGGGATGCCGTCGTTGCCGGCGTCCGGCATCGTCAGGGGCGAGCCGACGACGGCTCCGGGGCTCCGGGTGAGCAGGGTGGTGTCCGGGGACTCCAGCGAGCCCTCCCCGTCGGTCGCGGGGTCGCCCAGCAGATTGGGCACCGGCGAGGTGACCCGGGTGACACCGAGGTCGGTGCCGATCGGCACCACCGGGAGCAGCGGGGTCGGGAGCATGTCGCCCTTGTGGTGGCGGGGTGCCTCGGGGGCTCCGACGACCGGCACCGGGACGGCGGTGGCGATGTGCGGGGTGGGTACGCCCAGCGTGGTCTCCACCGCCTCCAGCGGGACTCCCACGGGAACCGAGTCGGCCACGGCCGGGGTGGCCGCGCCGGCCGCGGCCATACAGGTCATGAGCGCCGCAATGCTTCCGCGCGCGGTCATCTTCATAGGTGACGTTCCGTCCTTCCGGGTTCGCGGACATTCCGCTGCCCTGGATGAACGATCCGGCCGGTGTTTTCCCCGGACTTCTCCGCGAAAGTTCCCCCATACGACCTAATTCCAGGCCGTACGGGGGCCGCCGCTTTACGGCGCGTGCCTCTCGGTCGGGGTCACGGCCGGGGTCACAGGCGGAGTCACAGCCGGGGGTCCACCGGCTCCGATTCGAGGGCGAGCACGGCGAACACCGCCTCGTGGACCCGCCACAGCGGCTCCCCCGCGGCCAGCCGGTCCAGCGCCTCCAGCCCGAGCGCGTACTCGCGCAGGGCGAGCGAGCGCTTGTGCCCGAGGAACCGCGGACGCAGTCGCTCCAGCTGCTCCGGACGCGTGTACTCCGGGCCGTAGACGATCCGCAGGTACTCGCGTCCACGGACCTTCACCCCCGGCTGGACCAGCCGGCCCTTGCCGTCGCGGACGCACGCCGCGAGCGGCTTGACGACCATGCCCTCACCGCCGTCGGCGGTCAGCTCCAGCCACCAGTCGGTGGCGGCCCGCACCGACGCCTCGTCCCCGGTGTCCACGAGGATCCGGCCGGTGCGCCGCAGCAGCGGGGCGCCGGACCGGTCGGCGGCAGCCCGTTCGTCGGCGTCGGCGAGCCGGTCCAGCCACACCAGCTGCTCGTCGTGCGGTACGCCGGCCAGCGAACGGCCGGCCGCCGCGAGCAGCTGGAACGGCGCGAACCGTACGTCGTCCAGCCCGTCGGTGGTCCAGCAGTAACGCCGGTACGCCTCGGTGAAGGCAGCCGCGTCGGTGGCCGGCCGCGCTGGCGCTCCAGCAAGGCGCCGGTGTCCACGCCCCGGGCCGCGGCCGCCTCCAGGGCGGCGAGGGCGTCCGGGAACACGGCGCGGGAGGCCGCGCCGACGGCGGCGTACTGGTTGCGGAGCAGGCCGGTGGACTTCAGGGACCAGGGCAGCAGCTCGCCGTCGAGCAGCAGCCAGTCCGTGGCGAGTTCCTCCCACAGGCCCGCGCCGTCGACCGCCTCGCGCAGGCGGGCGAGGAACGCCTCCGTCACCCCGGGGTCCTGGAAGAAGGGCCGTCCGGTTCGGGTGTAGAGGGAGCCGGTGACCGAGCCGTCGACCCCGAACCGCTCACGGGCCGCGTCGGCGTCGCGGCAGAGCAGGACGGTGGCGCGCGAACCCATGTGCTTCTCCTGGCACACCACGCGCTCGACGCCGTCGGCCCGGTACTGGGCGAAGGCCTCGCGCCCGAGCTGCTCCACGGTCTCCGCGAGGCCGTGGGTCAGCTGGACCTTGGAGCCCTTGAGGTAACGGCCGAGCTTGTTCTCGTGGTTCCCGGGGACGCACAGGGCGTTGCCGGACTTGACCATAGGAGTTTCCGGACCCCCATCCTCGTGCCGGACAGGCAGGATGCGCGGATTCACGCGGCCCTCAATCTTGAACGGCGGCAGCATGGGCATCCCCGCCGGAAGCGTGCCTTCGTCGGGGATGACCTTCATGATCTCGTCCCACACGCCAGCGCGAAGCCAACGGTTGAACCGGGAATGCACGGTCTTCCACAGGATGTCACCGGCGACCTCGACGCCGTGCCACCCGCACCCGGTACGCGCCTTGAACAGGATGCCATCGACCACCGCGCGGCCGTCGATGAGGCGGTGATTCGGCGGCTCCCATGCCTTGACGACGGGTTCCACCTGCGCCCACACCTCGTCGGTCAGTGGTGACGGGACCAACCGCCCCGAGTCGGCGAACCACTTCGTCAGGGTGCAACCCTTGTTGGTCTTCCGCTCGGGCATCGGGCCCGTAACCGTGACCCGCACGTCCAGCAGCGGTCGGGTGGTGCGGTCGGTCTGACACCTGATCGACCTCTTCGAGCCGGGCGCGGAAGGTTTCTCGGTCGTCTTCGTGCAGTCGGGCGAGGTGGCCCGCGACCTTGGTCAACCACGCGTTGTTGCGGCCGGAGTCGTCGGCAGGGAGAGCCAGCAACTCCGCGAGGCTCGCGGTAACCTTGCCGCCGGTCGACGTCGGCGCGTGCGACGGCCGGTGCTCGTCCTCGCGGAGCGCTTCAACCCAGTCGCCTGGAAGCCAGGGCATCTCGTCGGGGGCGGAAATGCGGGTCGCCTCAACGCCCTCGTCGACGTTGCTTCGATCGGCGGCGCAATCGCCTGGTACATCGTCCGGCTCAAGCGCAAGATCGACGCGGGCAGACGCTGACTTCAACGTGGGTTCAGGGCACGCCTGGCCGAGTTGATGACGTGGTGGGCGTCGGCCCCGTACACAGCCGACTCGCGGAGGGTGCGCCAGACCTTCGAGTACAAGGCGATGTTGTCGGCGTCGTCCAACCACAGCTCGGCGTGCCAGTCCTCCGCGACGACCAAGCGGTCATCAAGTCTGATCCACGACCGCCGTCGGGCGCCCCTGGTTTTCGGGGCCGGGAGACGGTGTGCGGACCGGGACGGGATCAGGACGGACGGGTGCGCAGGGCCGCGATGGTGTCCGGTCCGACGCGGCAGCAGCCGCCGACGAGGCGGGCGCCCGCCGCGCGCCAGGCCGCAACGTCCCAGGGGGCGGGGGCGGACGGGGGATGCCAGGTGTGGGTGGCGGCGTCCCATACGGAGCCGTCGTTGGGGTAGGCCACCAGGGGTTTGCCGGTGACGGAGGCGGCCGTCTCCAGGGCGGGGAGCACGTCGGCGGGATCGCAGCAGTTGACGCCGACCGCGATGACCTCGGGGGCGGCGGCCGCGAGGGCGAAGGCCTCGTCGAGGGGCTGGCCGGCCCGGGTGCGGCCGGCCTCGACGGTGTAGGAGAGCCAGGCGCGGGCCCCGGTACCTGCCAGGACGCGCAGCAGGGCCTCGGCCTCGTCGGTGTCGGGGACGGTTTCCAGGGCCAGTACGTCCGCCCCGCCCAGGGCCTCGATCCGGGGGCGGTGGAAGGCGGCCAGCCGGGCCACGCCCAGGCCGTACCGGCCCCGGTACTCGGAGCCGTCGGCGAGGACCGCCCCGTACGGGCCCACGGAGGCGGCCACCCACACGTCGTGGCCGGCGGCCCGCGCGGCCCGGTCGGCCACCAGGACGCCGCGCCGCAGCAGGACAGGGTCGTCCCCGACCTGGTAGCTCGCGGTGATCAGCACCTCGGCGCCGGCCCGGACGTACGCCGTGTGGGCGGCCTCCACCTGGTCCGGGTGCTCGGCGAGCACCCGGCCGGTCCACAGGTCCCCGGACAGGTCGCAGCCCTGGGCGGCGAGCTGGTTGCTGAGCCCGCCGTCCAGGAGGACGTTCCGGCGGTCCAGGGCGTCGGCGAGGGGGTCGGTCGCGCGGGGCATGGCCGGCTGCCTCCTAACCGAGCTGGGAGAGCACCCGGGCGGAGATGAGCTCCAGGTGATCGAGGTCGTCGAGGTCGAGGAGCTGCAGGTAGACGCGGGAGGAGCCGATGGCGGCGTAGGCGCCGATCTTGTCGACGACCTCGGCTGGGGAGCCGGCGAGGCCGTTGGCCTTCAGCTCGTCCACCTCGCGGCCGATGGCGGCGGCCCGGCGGGCCACCTCGGCGTCGTCCTTGCCCACGCACACCACCAGGGCGTTGGAGTAGACGAGGTCGTCGGCCGCACGGCCCGCCTGCTCGGCGGCCTCCCGGACCCGGCCGAACTGCCGACCACTGTCCGCGATCGACGCGAACGGCATGTTGAACTCGTCCGCGTACCGGGCGGCGAGGCGCGGGGGGCGCCGGGCGCCGTGGCCGCCGATCAGGACGGGCACCTTGTCCTGGGCGGGCTTGGGCAGGGCCGGGGAGTTCTCCAGCCGGTAGTGGTCGCCCCGGTAGTCGAAGGTGGTGCCCGGCTCGGTGGCCCACAGGCCGGTGATGACGGCCAGCTGCTCCTCCAGCCGGGCCATCCGCTCCGCGGGGAAGGGGATCCCGTACGCCTTGTGTTCCTCCTCGAACCAGCCCGCGCCCAGGCCGAGTTCGATCCGGCCGCCGGACATCCGGTCGGTGTCGTAGTCGGAGCCCTGCTGCGGCTCGGTGAAAATGCGGAGGTCCATGTCTTCCATCCTGCCCTTCCGGCCCCTGCCGGGTGAATCTGCGTCAACCGGAAGTTCCGCCCTCCACCCGGCCAGTGACCAGCACGGATGGGGCTCGTTGGCTCGGACGGAGCCGGACCGCCCGGCCCGCGCGCCGGCGGCCACTCGCCGGTGCGTCCACCGCTCCCTTCCACTCGGAAGGGCCAGGGCTGAGGAGGCCGCCATGTCCCACGAGGCCGTGCCGCAGACCCGCCAGAAAACGGACAGACCGGGCAGGCAGCACACGACCGGGCACCCCAGGAGTCCGCGGCACCCACCCAGGACGGTGGCGCGCCGAAGGGCCTGCTGCAGCAGATGGAAGAGCTGATGGCCGCGCTGAACGCCGACCTGTCCCAGCTCGACGCCGACCTCCAGCACTCCGTTGACCGCGCGCCCTCCGGCACGCCGGCCTCCCCGGGCGGCCACACGCCGAGCGAGCGCAGCTCCGACCGCTCCCGCTGACCGTGCCCGGGTCCCGTCGCGCACGGCGGGACCCCTCGGCCCCCGGCCTCAGACCACTCCGGAGGCCGACCCCCGTTCCCGTACGGTCATCCGGCGCAGCAGTGCGCGGACCCGGTCGCTCGACTCGTCGGCCGCGTCGATCGACTCTATGCACTGCCAGTACAGGCCCTCGTCGTCCGTCCCGCAGGCCACGCCGACGAGCGCTATCCCCACCTCGCCGAGCAGTGCCTGCAGTCCCAGCAGCGCCTGCCGCGCGTCGGTCACCTCCGTCAGCCGCGCTGCGCGCGGCGGCTGTTCGGGCGCGCTGCCCTCACCGCGCAGCGCCGCCCGGTCGATGACCCCGCAGCCTCTGCCTCCCGCTTCCCCCAGTCCCCGTGCCTCCGCTCTCAGCTCCGGCGGTCCGGTGACCGCCAGCCAGCTCCCTATCCCCTGCGCCAGCGCCTGGGCCTGCCAGGCCTCGCCGACGATGTCCCACGCAGCTCCGCTCTGTGCCAGCGCGTGCCGGCCGGCCGCGATGAGCCGTACCGCATCCATATGCCGTCCCCCGTCCGCACGACATCCCGCCATCCTTCACTACCCAGAGTGAAGGCAAGGAGCCAGTAAAGCCAGGGGTATTCGGAAATCTGTGGACACAAACATGGTTGTGGATGACGCCATCACTCCGAAGAGTGACGATCAGAGGTCGAATTGCCGGTCTCCGGGAAGCGGACCTCGTTCCTCTCGATCTTCGCGGCGAGCGCATCCAGCACATCCACCCCGAGAACCTCGCAGAATTGCAGCAGGTACGCGAGCACATCGGCCACCTCATCGGTCACCCGATGGGCACTTTCGGGCTTCTCCATGATCGCGGCCGACTGTTCCGGTGTCAGCCACTGGAAGATCTCGACCAGTTCGGACGCCTCGACGCTCAGGGCCGCGGCGAGGTTCTTGGGCGTGTGGTACGGGCCCCAGTCCCGGGCGGCCGCGAAGTCGGCCAGCCGTCGCTGGAGCCTGTAGAGCCGTTCGCCGTGCGGGGGCTCGGGCTCGGGGTTCTCGGGGACAGCACTCATGGGATCAGGTCTACCACCGAGACGCCGGGGAGCCCACGCCCGGTTCCCGCGGTCTCCTCACCCACCGCGGCAGCCAGCCGGACGTGGCCGCGCCCGCCGGACAGCAGGGCCAGGCGCAGCAGTTCGGCCCTCTGCCCCCGGTCCAGACCGCGGTCGAGGTCGTCGGCGAGCACGGTGAGCGCCTGCCGGGCGGCCAGCACGTCGGCGACCGGCTCCACCTGGAGCACCCCGGGCCCGGTGAGCAGGACGAGGGCCAGCGCGAGGAAGCGGAGTTCGCCCGTGCCGAGCCGGCCGAGGACGGTCTCCGGCAGGCCGGGGCCCCGGTCCAGCACGGCCGCCACCAGACCGCCACCCGGACCACCCGGACCGCCGACCGGACCGCCGACCGAACCGCCGCCGGGGCCTGCGGTCGCGCCCCGCACGTCCAGCCCGGCGACCGGCCCGGCGCAGCCGGTGCGGGCCGCCGCCGCCAGCAGGGCGTGCCGGGTGGCGCACTCGTGGCGGGTCCGGCGCAGTACGTCGGCCAGGTTCCGGCAGTCGCTCCGCAATCGGCCGTCGCCCTGCGGGACGGGCGCGCGCATCCGCTCGGGCCGGGGGTCGCAGGGGAACACCGAGCGCAGGGCGACCACGACCTGCTCGGCGGCGGCGAGCACCCGGCGCTGCCCGGCGGTGGAGCCGGCCACCCGCAGCGGCAACAGGGCGGTGGCGAGCCGGTCGTCGGGGAGCGGTGCGCGGGTCACGCCGATGGCGCCGCCGGTGAACCAGGCGGCCTGGACGGAGGGGCGGCGCGGGTCGCGCAGGGCGGTGGTGAGCAGGATCTGGCCGTCCTGGGCGAGGCGTTCGCCGACGACCCGCAGCGTGGGTTCGGCCTGGACTGCGAGGTCGAGGCGGACGGGCCCGACCGGGCCGTCGACGGTGCAGCCGACGCGGAAGCCCCGCCGCCCGTCCGGGTCGGGGACGGCCCGTTCGGGCACGTGGGCCACCGGGTCGGGGAACACCTCGTCCAGGGCGGACCCGGAGGCGAGCCGGGACAGGGCCGCGTAGGCGGCCAGGGCCTGGGACTTGCCGCTGCCGCTGGCCCCGGCGAACAGGGTCACGGGGCCGAGCGGGAAGGCCGCCGCCCGGTGCCGGCCGAAGGCGGCCAGCCGCAGTTCGGTGACCGCGGGCCGCCTCGGCCCCGCGATCGCCCCTAAAGAGGCGGAGGGAGGGACGGCGGGGGAAGCGGAAGAAGAAGCGGAACCGGGAGGAGAGGGGCGGGAATCCGCAGAGGTACGGGATTCGGAAGGGAGGTGGGCGGCGGGCCGTGCCGCGTCCAGGGTGGCGTCCATGGCCGGACGGTACGGTCCTGCGGCCCGCCCCCGGGTACGGCGAACCGTTCCACCGCCCCGACCTTCCTACGATCGGGGGACGGCCGCCGCCGCGATCCCCTCGACCTCGGTCCCGACCGGCGCCAGCAGGAAGACGTTCCGGTCGACCCGGTGCATCCCGCTGCCGAGTCCGAAGACGACACCGCTGCTGAAGTCGAGGATCCGCTTGGCCACTTCACCGTCCGCGCCCGTGAGGTCGAGCAGCACCGGGATCTGCGCGATCAGGTACTCCGCCACCTCCCGGGCGTCGGCGAAGATCTGGACCCGGATCACCACGAAGCGCCGCTGTTCCGCCGCGGACGCCCCGGGCGCCGTGGGGATCGTGCGGTGGTCCACCCGGGAGGGCCATTCGTTGCGACTGCGCAGGGGTACCACCTGCGCGAGTCCCTCCCACTGTTCGTCAGTGACGTCGTACCTGCTCACCGGGCCGCCTCGGCCGTGCGCTTCATGTGCATCCCCCCATCCTCTCGCGTTTCACCCGTTCAGCCCAACACCGACACGAAGGACGTAGGGTCGCCGCCATGACCAATGGCGACGAGGTCCGCACGGTACGCGACATCACAGGCGGCGGCCCCGTCCGGCGCGCCGCGCCGGGTACCGGTGGCCTGATTCCGTCCCCCGGGGGCCGGCAGCGGGCGGACGCGGTCCGCAACCGGGCCCAGATCCTGGGCGCCGCCGAGCAGTTGTTCACCGAACGGGACCCCCGGACGGTGACGATGGACCAGATCGCCAAGGCCGCCGGGGTCGGCCGGGCCACCCTGTACCGCCGGTTCCCCGACCCGCCGTCCGTCGCCGCCGCCCTCCTCGACGAACACGAGCGCATCCTGCAGGGCCGCCTGGCCTTCGGCCCGCCGCCGCTCGGACCCGGCGCGCCGCCCGCGGAGCGGCTCGCGGCCTTCTACGCCGCCGCGCTGGCGCACCTGGAGCGACACCTGCCACTGGCCCTGGGCATCCGCCCGGGGCCCGACCGTTTCGGCCGCGCCACCTACCGGCACTGGCGGGCGCACGTGCGGAGCCTGCTGGTGGACGCCGGCGCGGTCGATCCCGACGCCGACGTGGACGTACTGCTCAGCCCGCTCGCGCCGGAGGTCTACCAGTTCCAGCGGCACTCCCTCGGCCTGCCTCCCGAACGGATCGCCGAGACCCTCGGCCGGCTGGCCCGCGGGGTACTCCCGGAACGACGAATAGGTTAGGTTAGGCATACCTAACTCGCTTGCTCGGATGATGGAGACCTCCGCATGCGCCTGTCCGGTGATCCCGCCACTCCCGCCACGGCCCGGCCCAGCGACGCCGAGCGCGTCCGGTCCGTGCTGACCGCGGCCCACTCCATGACCGTGGTCGTCGACGGCGTCCACCACGAGGTGCGCCACCTCGACGGCTCCGACGTCCTCGGGCGGCTGCACCTGCACCCGGCCGCGCCCGCCGCCGGGGAGTCGGGCCTCCCGCTCCCCGACGAGCGCCCCGCGATCCGGCTGGAGTTCACCGACGTCGCCCCGACCCCGGTGCGCGACCGGGTGCGCGCCCGCGTCACCGTCCTGGGCCGCCTCCTCACCCCCTACTCCGGCGACGGCCACGCCGACGAGGGGGCCGCTCCCGGCGGCAGCACCTGCGTCGAGTACGGCCGGGCGGTCCTGGAGACCGCGGAGGGGACCGCGTACATCGGGCTGGAGGAGCTGGACCTGGCCCGGCCCGACCCGCTCGCCCCGTACGAGGCCGGCATGCTCACGCACCTCCTCGACGACCACCCCGAGCTCGTCACCCTGCTGCTGCGGCTGGTGCGGCCCGCGCCTTCGGCCGCCGTGGTCCGCGCGCTGCCGCTCGCCCTGGACCGGTACGGGATCACCCTGCGCCTGGAGGAGCGCCGCGGGCACCGCGACGTACGGCTGCCGTTCCCCTCCCCGCTGGACGACGTCGAACAGTCGGGCGCCCAGATCCAGGCCCTGCTCAGCGCGGCCCGGCGGCGTTCGCACCGCAACACCCTGCCGGCCTGAGGGCCGCCGGAGTCCCGCTGGAGCCATTCTGGAGTCCGGGAACCGGGCGCCCGTCTTCCGGAACAGTCTCCGGAACAGGACCGTTGGGTCGTACATGAAGGCAATCACCTACAGCACCTACGGAACCCCGACCGCGTTAGAGCTCGTCGAGGTACCGGAGCCCAAGGTCGGGCCGGGCGAGGTCCTCGTCCGCGTCAAGGCCGCGGGCGTCAACCCCGTCGACTGGAAGCTCGCCGCCGGCTTCCTCGGCCACGTCCTGGAAGTCCGCCACCCCGTCATCCCCGGCTGGGACGTAGCGGGAACCGTCGAGGCCGTCGGCCCCGACACCTACGACTACGCCGTCGGCGACGAGGTCTACGGCTACGTCCGCAAGGAGTGGGTGCAGCTGGGCACCTACGCCGAGCTGGTCGCCGCCCCCGTGCGCACCCTCGCCCCCAAGCCCCGCGGGCTGACCTTCGAACAGGCCGCCGGCCTCCCCCTGGCAGGGCTCACGTCCTACCAGGCCGTCACCCGGGCGGCCGTCACGGCCGGTCAGACCGTCGTCATCCACTCGGCCGCCGGCGGTGTCGGCTCGCTGGGCGTACAGATCGCGGTCCACCTCGGCGCCCGCGTCATCGGCACGGCGAGCGCCCGCAACCACGACTACCTGCGTTCCCTGGGCGCCGAGCCGGTGCTGTACGGGGACGGGGTGGCCGAGCGGGTCCGGGAGCTGGCGCCCGGGGGCGTGGACGCCGGGCTCGACTTCTACGGCGACGGCGGCGTCGAACTCCTGCAGTCGATCGTCCGGCCGGGCGGCCCGGTGATCTCCGTCGCCGACAACGACGCCGACGCCAAGGGCGCCAAGCACATCTGGGCGCGCGCCTCCACGGCCGACCTCACCGCGCTCGCGGAGCTCGCCGACACGGGCACGATCACCGTCAAGGTGGGACACGTCCTGCCGCTCTCCGACGCCGCCGCGGCGTGGGAGCTGAGCGCGACGGGCCAGGCCCGCGGCAAGATCGTCCTCACCGTCTGAGTACGGGGGAACAACGCCCGCGGGGCGGCCCGAGTTCCGCACTCCGGCCGCCCGCGCGCCACCTCCCGGGCCACCCGGGAGGTCCGCTCACCCGGTCGGCCGGGTGTGACGGTTGGCGGGACGCGGCAGGCCGTAGTTCTCCCGGAGCGTGGCACCGGTGTACTCGGTCCGGAAGAGCCCGCGGCGCTGGAGGACCGGCACGACGTGGTCGACGAAGTCGGTGAGACCGGTGGGCAGGACGGGCGCCATGATGTTGAAGCCGTCGGCGGCGCCGTGGGTGAACCACTCCTCCAGCTGGCCGGCGATCTGCTCGGGGGTGCCGGCGTACACGCGGTGACCGCGCCCGGCTCCGAGGCGGGCGATCAGCTCGCGCAGGGTGAGCCCGTCCCGCCGGGCCAGTTCGGCGACGAGCGTGAAGCGGCTCTTGTTGCCGTTGATGTCCCGCTCCTCGGGGAGGGCGGGCAGCGGGCCGTCGAGGTCGGCCCCGGTGAGGTCGACACCGAGCATGCCGGAGAGCTGCGCGAGACCGTACTCGGGCACCTGGAGTTCGGTGAGCTCCCGCTCCAGGGCCTTCGCCTCGGCCTCGGTGGAGCCGATGACGGGGGCGATGCCGGGCAGCACGAGGAGGTCGTCCTCGGCGCGGCCGTAGCGGGCCAGGCGCGACTTGAGGTCCTTGTAGAACGTCTGGCCGTCGGCGAGGGTCTGCTGGGCCGTGAAGACGGCCTCCGCGTACCGGGCGGCGAACTCCTTGCCGTCCTCGGAGGAGCCCGCCTGGACGAGGAGCGGGTAACCCTGGGGCGAGCGGGGGACGTTGAGCGGGCCGGCGACACCGAAGTACTCGCCGCGGTGGGCGGCGGGGTGCAGCTTGTCGGTGTCGGCGTAGACGCCGCCCTCCTTGTCGAGGACGATCGCGTCGTCCTCCCAGCTGTCCCAGAGCTTGGTGGCGACGTCGAGGAACTCGCGGGCGCGGTCGTAGCGGAGGCCGTGCTCCAGGTGTTCGTCGCGGTTGAAGTTGCGGGCCTCGTCGACGGTGCCGGAGGTGACGATGTTCCAGCCGGCGCGGCCGTTGCTGATGTGGTCGAGGGAGGCGAACTTCCGGGCGGTGTGGAAGGGCTCGTTGAAGGTGGTGGAGACGGTCGCGATGAGCCCGACGTGCTCGGTCACGGCGGCGATCGCTGAGAGCAGGGTCAGCGGTTCGAAGCCGCCCAGGGCGTTGTGGCGGGCCTTGCCCCAGAGGGCGAGGCCGTCGGCGAAGAAGATCGAGTCGAGACGGCCGCGTTCGGCGGTGCGGGCCAGTTCCTGGAAGTAGCGCAGGTCGGTGACGCGCTCGGGGCTGGCGTCCGGGTGGCGCCAGGCGGCGTCGTGGTGGCCCGCGTTCATCAGGAAGGCGTTGAGGTGGAGGGTGCGGCGGGGTGCGGGCATGTCTGTTCCCTGTCGGTGGATGCGGAGGGCGCTCCGCGGGTGGCGAGGCCGGGGAGGCGGGGCCGGGGAGGCGGGGCCGGGTGGCGGGGGCGGGGAGGTCAGGCGGCGGGGACGCGCCAGAGGCTGAGGCGGCGTTCGATCGCGACCAGGACCTGGTTGAAGGCGACGCCGATCGCGGAGATCGTCACGATCCCCGCGTACATCTGCGGGATCGCGAAGTTGAACTGCGAGGCGTTGATCAGGTAGCCGAGTCCCGCCTTCGCACCGATCATCTCGGCGGCCACGAGAACGAGGATCGAGACCGCGCCCGCCAGCCGGATGCCGGTGAAGATCACCGGGACGGCGGACGGAAGGATCACCTTCTGGAAGAGCCGGGGCGTGGACAGGTCCATCGAGCGGGCCAGCCGGACCAGGGTGGGGTCGGCGTTGCCGACGGCGCTGATGGTGTTCAGCAGGATCGGCCACACGCAGGCGTAGACGACGATCGACACCTTCGAGGTCTCCCCGATGCCGAGGAGCAGCACGAAGACGGGCAGCAGCGCGAGGGCGGCCGTGTTGCGGAAGAGCTCCAGCAGGGGGCCGAGGAAGGCGGCGACCGGCCGGTACCAGCCGATCAGCAGGCCCAGCGGGACGGCGACCGCCACCGCGATGGCGAAGCCGCCGAAGGAGCGGGTGAGGCTGGCCCGGGTGTGCTCGCCGAGTTGCCCGTCGCCGAGCAGGCCCCACCAGGCGCGGGCCACCTCGCTGGCCGGCGGCAGGAAGGTGGCGTCGACCAGTCCGGCCCGGGGCGCCGTCTCCCACACGGCGAGCAGGAGCAGGACCGCGGCCGAGCGCAGCAGGCCGGCCCGCAGCCACCGGACCACCGCCCCGGCCCGGCGCGGAGCCCGGCTCGGGGCGCGGGCGGGTGCCGGCGAGCGCGGGATCTCGGGGCTCGGTGCGGTGCCGCCGGCGGGGGCAGGTGCCGGTTCGGGAACCGGGGCCGGGGCCGGGGTGGGCGTGCCCGCGGCTGCCGGGGTGGCCTCCACGACGGACGCGGGACCCGAGGCGGGCTCCGCGGCGCCTGCCGGGGCCGAGGTGGCCTCCGCGGCAGGTGCCGCAGGCGAGGC
>NZ_JBGWAB010000012.1:0-103564 GCF_041862025.1 Streptomyces sp. AB3(2024) | reverse complement strand
CACGACGTCCTGGCGGAACTCTTCCGGATAGGGCTTTGGCACAGCGACATCCTTCCCACCTGCCCCACAGGGCAAGCCAGTTCAGATGTCACCCGATCGTGCGGCAGACCCTCCGCCCCGCTCCAGGTGGCGATGGTGGCGTATTCATGCGTTGGTCTCTCCCGTATGGTGATGCGTTTGCAGCTTGTCCGGATCGCAGAGTGGCAGGGCCCGGTAGTACGCGTTCATCCCATCTCGCCGTGGCGGGCGCACGCGGGTGATCACGCCGGACATTGCGTACACCACCATCGCCAACAGGTAACCGATCATTTGATCAGGTGTCCGGACTGCACCCAAGGCCTCTACCTCGCCGGACCGAACCTGTGATCCGCATTCAGCAGGCGGCCTGACCTCACATCAACCCCTGATGGACTTCCAGGGCCGACCACGTGGCCGGCAGCCTCGGCGTGCCCACGACAGTCCTCGCCCTGGAAGTGATCTGACGAAAAATTCAGTCAGTTCATGGTCGCCTGGGCTGGGCCTGCCGTCAATGCTCAACCCCAGGTAGTCCCGCGGGATGGCTCGACCGGGATCTCCCGGACGTCCATGGCGACCGGATCTGCCAGGAACTGGCCCAGTGGCGGAGAGGGAGCGCGTACTCGCATCCTCATGTTCACCGCTGTCGGCTCGCTGGCGGAAGTCGTTCAGCGGCGTGGACAGCAGCAGGCATGGTGGGGTCGAAGGCCCGAAACGTCTTGTCCACCGTTGTCGGACGGCCCTGGGGCCGCTTCTTCTCGACCGGCTGGACCTCGAACGGTCCATCCCCACCACGCATATCGTGATCACCGCGGTCAGCCTTGTCGGCGAAAGTCCAGCATGTAGAAGACCTTGTCGTAGCGGTGTTCGCCGACGGCGACGAAGTCGGGCAGACGGCCGTATTCGGTGAAGCCCAGCGACCGGTAGAGGCGCAGGGCATGGGTGTTGTCGCCACGGGCATCCAGAGTAAGGACCTCGATACCCGTCTCCCGGGCGTCAACGATCAAGGCGGCGGCCAGCGCCCGACCGACACCACGACCATGGGCAGCAGCATCTACCGCGATCTTCTCAAGATCGGCGTGTGGCCGATGGGTCGGGCGGGCGTAGCGGAGCCAGTACCCCAACCCGACAAGCCGGCCGTCGAGGTAAGCGGCCCGCAGGGCTGCATCTCCGGCCTGCACCGCTGAGACAACATGGCCGAGAAGTTCCGCCACCTCATCCCGCGAGGGTGGTTCCACCCAGCCCAGCGCGGCACCTCCACTGACCAGGCCGGCCAGGATCTGGTGAGCCGACTCCGCGAACCGGACCTCCAGCTCCGGATCGGAAGTCAGCTCCAAAGCGTCAAGGATGGCGGGCTCAGTGGTCACACCGCTGGTCATGGCCGGATTCATGACGGGCAGCCTAGCCAGCCCGAGACCCAGCCGAGACCCACGCTCCAGCCTCGGCTGCGGCCAAGCCGATACTGACGCATGCCCGGAGTGTTCGGGTTTGGCTTCGTAGTCGAGGGCGAGCCGGAGGTGCATCGTGATCCAACCCCAAGCCCGGTTCGGCGTGGCGACCCCAGAAGCCTTTGACCTGGACGTTCCTTGGCGCGGCGTCGACGTCGATGCCGAGTTCGGCGGCGTCTTCGACGACCTGGTTCTCGTAGCCGGTGCTGCTGCGTGATCAGTTTGCGCAAGGAGCGGCAATTCTCCATCGCCACGGTGGTGATCAATTCTTGGGTGGTTCCTCTCGTGTCTTCGGTGTCGAAGACGGGGGACCCCCGGGGGGGGCGGAAGGTCGACAGAGAAGGGGTTGTGACCAACTTTCGTTGCGTACCCCTGGCCGATCGTTACTACTGAGCGGCGCGCCTGCTCCCCAAGGCTGGCCGTGTGGATGAGATTCAAGGGAAAGAAGCCGGAGCGGACTCCGTCGGCCGGTCCGGTACCAGCGACCACCGGGGCGGGCGCAGGAGGACGCCGGTGCTCTTCAAAGTGCTGGCGGCGGTTGCCGGCCTCGGTGTTCTCCTGCTCGGTGTGCTCGGTTCCCCTGATCGGTCCCTGGGACGGTCTCCCGAGGTTATCGGGGAACGGGAGATGGTGCGCATCAGCGGACCGAACGGCAAGACGGTCGAAGTCCTCGCCGTGATCGACACCGGAGCGTCCGCGTCGTCGATGGACACGGCGCTGGCCAAGGATCTCGGATTCGATCTCGCCGCGGCGCCCAAGGTGACCGTCGCCTCGGCGCTCGGCCGGGAGAAGCGCCACGTGGTCGACTCCACCGTGCGCCTTGCGGGGCGGTCGTTCGTGGCCAGGACCACGGTCAACAACCGGGCCAAGCGCGAGACGCCCGTACTGCTCGGCCGCCAGGACGTTCAAGGCCTCCAAGTGGCGGTGGGGAAGCGGCTGCTCACTCGGCCCGAAGCGCCCAAGGCGCCCTCCGCCCTGCGGATCCTGTTCGCCAAGGCGCCGGCGATCGACCCCGTGTCGATGATGGCCCTGTTGCCACTGGCCGCCCTCGTGATCGTCTTGTTCCGGGTAGTCGTCGGGCTGAACACGCTCGGGACGTTCAGCCCGGTCCTGCTCGCGCTCGCGTACGCGCAGTCGGGCCTGCTCCTGGGCGTACCTCTGACGCTGGCGCTGTTCGGGCTCGGTTTCCTCATGCAGCCCCTGCTGCGTCGCCTGCACCTGCCGCGCGTCGCCCGTCTCGGTGTGCTGATCGGCGTGGTCACCACGGGACTGATCGCGGGTCAGCTCGCCCTCGGCAGCTTCGGACTCTCCGACTCGTGGGGCATGACGCTCCCCGTCGTCGTCACCGCGATCATCACCGAACGGCTGTGGGAGCAGTGGGATATCGACGGCACCCGGGCGGCCGTCGTGGGGGCCGCCCTGACCATGGGCACGGCCATCCTGGTGGCGCTCCTCCTCCTCACCCCGTACGTGCGCCACCTCGCCGAGGCCGTACCGCTGCAGCTGGCGATCGCCTGCGCCGTATGGGCGGTGGTCGTCGGGACGTACCGCGGACTCCGGCTGGGCGAGTTGTTCCGGTTCAGCCCTGCCGCCAAGGCACAGGGCGGCGCGTCGTGATCCGGTTCCGCGGCTGGGACCCGCTCCTCGGCATGAACCTGCGCAACGCCCGGATCGCCGAGCAGAACCCTTCGGCCGCCATCCGCCTCGTCAACGACAAATACGCCACCAAGCAGGCGCTGGCATCGGTGGGCGCTCCGACCTCGCCGACGCTGGCGGTGCTGCGCTCCCGCCGCGAGGTCACGGCGCTGGACTGGTCCGGTCTGCCCGACTCGTGGGCGTTGAAACCGAACCAGAGCCTGGGTGGCAATGGGATCCTGCTGGCGTTCGGCAGACGTCGGAACAACTGGCAGTCCTCGTCCGGGAAGCGCATTTCGAGAGAGTCGGTCGCTGATCACCTGAGGCGCATCCTGGACGGAGACTTCTCCCCGCGAGCGAACGACTGGGCGATGTTCGAGCCGCTGATCCGCGCGCACCCGAACCTCGAACGATTGTCGCACCAGGGCCTGCCGGACATCAGGGTGATCTGCCGGGGCGATCGGCCGCAGCTGGCGATGCTGCGCCTGCCCACCCGCTTCAGCGGTGGCCGCGCCAACCTCCATCAGAAGGCGATCGGCGCCGCCGTCGACCTGGTCACCGGCCGCATCACCCATGCCTTGGTCGGAAAGGAGCCGACCGAGGTCCATCCCGATACCGGCGAACCCCTGATCGGCGCGACCGTACCGCACTGGCCGGAGGTGCTGGAGGCGGCCCGCCGGTGCGCGGGGGCAACGGGCCTTCGATATCTGGGCGCGGACATCGTCGTCGACGCGTGCCACGGCCCCCTCATCCTGGAGGTCAATGCCCGGCCGGGTCTCCAGATACAGAACGTCACCGGCCGCGGCCTGATGGCCGCGCCCACACCGCTGAGGAAGCATTGATGCGCTGGGCCGCAGTGATGTCCAAGATCGTCGTTGCCGGCGCCGCAGGAGCATTCCTGGCGGTGAGCGCCGTACGGGCGGAGCCGCCACGGCCGGCATCCGACTTCGATCCCTTCAGGGAGGAGCGTGTCGGCTCGGGTCAGGCATCGGAACAGGCCACTCCGACAGGTCGGCCGGCTACTCGGCCCGCAGTCTCACCGAGCACGACGAGGCCCGGGAAAGTGCCGTCGCCCCTGGCTGGGCAGCCCTCCCCAACAGCTTCTCCCAGCGCCTCTTCCCGCCGCTGACCGCAGGTGTGCCGACGGGTGTGGATCCGGGGGCGTCACCGGTCGGGGAGGAGCCCGGCGTCGTGGGCCAGGATGGCGGCCTGGACCCGGTTGGTACAGCTCAGCTTGGTGAGCATCCTGCTCACGTAGCCCTTGACCGTGCCCTCTCCGAGATGCAGCTGCCTTCCGATCGCCGCGTTCGAGGCACCGGTGGCGAGCATGACGAGCACCTCGTACTCGCGGCCGGTCAGCGCGGCGATCCGGCTGAGCCGCGGGTCGGTCGGCAGCTCCGCGTCCTTGGCGACGTACCGGTCGATGAGGTGCCGGGTGATCTGCGGCGACATGACCGGCGCTCCACCGGCAGCGGTTCGGACAGCCTGGATGAGCTCCTGCGGGGTGCTGTCCTTGAGCAGGAATCCCACCACGCCCGCCCTCAGTGCACGGGCCACGTACTCCTGCTCACCGAATGTCGTCAACATGACCACACGAACCGCGGGCGCCCGGGCGGCGATCCGCTCGGCCGCCCAGAGCCCGTCGGCACCGGGCATCTGGATATCGAGCATTGCCACATCGACCTGGTGCTGGACGGCGAGCTGCGCCGCGTCATGGCCGTTGGCGGCCTCCGCCACCACCTCGATGTCCTCGGCGTGCTTGAGGATCATCCTTATCCCGGCGCGCACCAGGTCCTGGTCGTCGGCAAGCAGAACACGGATCACAGTATGGGCCTCGCGGAGTGTCGAGTCGGTCGGGCGGCGACAGGTGCGGTGTCCCCGGTGGCCCGCGGACGGTGAGGAACCAGTGCGGCCACGGTGGCCGTGGTAGACGAGGGGCTACCCGCAGGGCCGCCGTGGCCGGGCGCGAGTGAGCCGATGGGATCACGCCCGCGGGCGGCGTCCTCACTGGAGATGCCGGACTGGTCGAACGTCGGCGGTCCCTCGTCCTCCGCGGGGGAGGGGACGAACGCGAGCGTGACGAACTGCAGCGCGACAGCGCCCACGACCCCGAGCCCCATCACTGCGGCTGCCGCCGTCCGGCTCAGCCATGTCTGTACGGCTGCCAGTGGCTCGGGGCTCTCATCCGCGTCGGGGGTCGTGCGGGGGGCTGCCGGGTCGGCGTTGAGCGGGATGTGCGCGTCGACGCAGTAGCCGCCGTCGTACGTGGGGCCGGCCCTGAACGCGCCGCCGAGCAGACGGACGCGCTCGTGCAGGCCGGCCAGCCCGAGGTCGTTGCCGGGCAGCCGCCGAACCGGCCGGACAGCGGGCTCCGACCCGTTTCGGACCTGGACCCGTACCTGCCGGGTATCGCGAAGGACGGTCACCGTCACGGAGGTCCCCGCGGCGTGCTTGTGCACGTTGGTCATCGCTTCGCGGACCACACCGTGGACTGCTCGCCGGGCGGCGGGCATGCCGTCGATCAGATCCGGACCGGTCCACTTCAGGCACACGGCGATGCCGGCGGCCCGGGACTGTGAGACGAGGGCCGCGACGTCCGAGCGAGTGCCCGTCGCATCGGTCAGCGGCTCCGACGCGCCGGTGCCCGGATCCTCGGCCCGCAGCACTCCCAACACGCCGCGCAGCTCGCGCATCGCTTGCCGTACGGTGCTGTGCACGAGCACCGCGGTGCGGTGGAGCTCCGGATCGCCCGCCGCGCTGGCCATCTCCAGGCCGCCGGAGTGCAGTGCGACGAGGCTCAGCCGATGGCCGAGCAGATCGTGCATCTCTCCGACGATCCGGGACCGTTCCCGCGACCTGGCCTGCTCCTCTGCCGAGCGGTGCGCCCGCTCCAGGGACGCGTTCCGTTCCCGGAGGGCCTGGATCAGCCGTTCGCGTTGACCCGAGAGCGCGCCCACCAGACCTGGGATGGCGCCGCACACGATTCCCGTGATGATGACGACCGTGGCCTCGTACTCGCGGATCGGGGTGGGCTGGCCGGCGGATATCACCATGGTGATGGCCGCTGGGGCTGCCACGCTCACGGCCACGAGAGCGGGCCGGTGGCGCATACCGGCCCAGCGGGAGCCCGCCGTGTAGGCCACTACGACCAGAGCTCCGCCGGTCAGCGGCTCGACCGCCGCCACGGTGGCGGCGGTCGCCAGTGCGACCGAGGGCCACCGTCGGCGGACCAGCACCGCCACTGCCGCGCAGCCGGTCGCCGCGAGGTAGGCCGCCGGGCCGAGCAGACCGCTGACGCCCCAGCTGTCGACCCACTCGAAGAGGATCAGAGCCGTCGAAGCGGCGGCTGCGAGCAGCAGGAGGTCGCAGACCAACGGGAGTGGGCCGGGGTGCACGGCAGGGCGCGCAGTGGACATGCGGGTGACTCTTTCGACGGTGTGCAGGAAGCCGGGGGATGACGGCTGCCCGGGTGGCACTGTCGCCCTGTGGGCGTCCCGAAGGCCTCCCCGTACCGTTTCCGATGAAGAAGTGCCCGTTTATGCGGTGGCGCCCGTGGGCGGGCCCGGGTGCGTTTCGGCTCGGATGCCCACGGCGACCGCGGTGATGACGCAGAAGGCGATGACGGTTTCCGCCCAGAGGAAGGCGATGTAGTCGAGGAGGCAGCCGATGGGCGGCGTTCCGGGGGCGGTGTTGCGGAATGCGGCGAGGGCGAAAAGGGTGGCGGCCATCCACCCCAGGGCGGGCCAGACCAGGCCCTTGCGCCGAGTGACCAGGAACCAGGTTCCGATCACTACGGAGACGGCGAGTGCCCACATGGCCGTCATCATGAAGACGGAGAAGACGAGCACGCTGTTGGAGCGTCCCAGGCCGATCTCGAAAGCTGCCGCACCGTCCGTCTCCGAAGCGTCCACGGACGTCGAGAAGAGCACGTCGTTGTTGGACAGCCTCATGTGAACGGGGACCTTCTCTCCCCCCTGCGTGGCGCCGAACTCGATGTCGGCGTCGTACGCGTCGAAGGGGTAGTCCGTGATCGAGCCACCCGCCAAGGTGACGGGGACGTCCACGGTCGAGATCCGGCTGTGGGCTTTGAAGGTCAGGTCTCCCCGGACGGAGGGTGAGGTCTGGAGGGTGAGGTCTTCGACGGGGGAGATGCCGCCTGCCTCGGCGAGCCGTCCGCGCGGGGTGACCAGGACGCGCAGGGTCAGCTCCCGGCCGGCGGCGTCGACGCGCTGGATCGAGGCATCGACGTCCACGCGGTCGGGAGCGGAACTGCCCGCCACATGTCGAGTGTCCAGGGCCTGTCGTTCTCCGAACTGGATCCAGGACCCCACGGTGACGGCCGCCACCACGGCGAGGAGGACCAGGCCCGGCACGAGTAGCCTCCTGCGGCTCGGCGGGTGTCGTCGTGTCCTGGACACAGTGGCTCCGAAGGTGAGTTCTGCCGTTATGCAGCGGGTTTGCCGGGCTGGTCGTGGGTGGAACAGTGGATGCCGCCGCCCCCCGAGGCGATGGTGTCGATCTTGACCGGCACGATGTCGCGCTTGGGGAAGTGCTCCTGGAGGATCCCCCGTGCGCGGTCGTCGGCCTTCGCGTCGCCGAAGCGGGGCATGAACACGGCGTCGTTGGCGACGTAGAAATTTGCGTACGTCGACACGAAGTTGTCGCCGCGGCCCGTGATCTTGTCCAGGTCGGGCTGTGGCAGGTCGATGACCTCCAGACGCCGCCCCCTGGCGTCGGTCGCCTTGGTGAGGACGGACTTCGCCTGGTCGGCCGAGCGGGACCAGGAATCGGCGGGCATGCCGGGGAACGCCTTGTCGAGGAGGACCACACCGGGCGCCGTGAACCGTACGAGGCTGTCGACATGTGCGTCGGTGATGTCCTCGCCACGTACGCCGGCCAGCCAGATCACCTTCTCGATGCCCAGGGTCTGCTTGAGTTCGGCTTCGATCTGGTCCCGGTTCTTGCCGCGGTTGCGGTTGTCGTTGACGATCGAGCTCTCCGTGATCAGGAGGGTGCCCTCGCCGTCGGTCTCGAAGGAGCCGCCCTCGGCGACCAGCGGTGCCTGGGTGCGCGGGATCTTGTACTTCTCCAGCAGGGTGCGGCCGACCTGGGCGTCGTTCTTGTGCTCCTGCTTGTTTCCCCAGCCGTTGAAGTTGAAGTCGACGCCGATCACCTTGCCGCCCTCTTCCGCGAACACCGGCACGGTGTCACGGGCCCACAGGTCGTCGACCTGCAGGGGGATGACCTCGACCTCGGAGCCGCACGCCTTCTGGGCCGCATCCTGCTGGTCGGGCCTGGCCATCAGCACGACGTGCTCGTACTTCGCGATCGCCCGCGCCACACGGGCGATGTCCTCCCGCACAGAGGGCAGGTCCTGCTCCCATACGGACGCCAGGGCGGGCCAGGACATGAAGGTGCGGGTGTGGCTCTCCCACTCGGCGCCCAGCCTCCGGGCGCCGGCCGGTCGGGAAGCCTGGCCGGTGGCGGGGGAGGAAGCGCCGGGCTGCCCGGACTCACCGGGGCCGCAAGCCGAGGCGCCGAGGGCGAGCATGCCGAAGCCTGCGAACGTGCGAAGAGCCGTACGGCGTGAGGGGGAAAGTGCGGACACGGTTGGCTCCGATCGTGAACTGGCGGGATGAAGCTATCCGGCGGCGATGAGCATCGCGGGGACGCATGGCGCCAGGGATCGCAGCCTGGGCCTGGGTGGAGCACAGCGCGTCCGCTTCGACGCGTGTGGGGGCCGGGCCCGCCAAGGCGGGTGGAGCGTCATGCCGCCACTCTACATTGACTGAAGTTTCAGTCAATTTCTTGGGTAGGTGTCTACCTGAACCCGGTCGTCTTGCCGGTCAGGGGCGGGTGAGTGGCTGGCGTCAGTGCCGATCCAGCCGGCGCAGGTGTCCCAGTTCCACTTCGACGGCTTCCAGCATGAGCTCGCGGGCGTGCGTCACGTGCAGTACGCCGCTGAGCCAGCGCATGCTGAGCCCTTCGAGCAGCGCGGTCAGTCGTTCCGCGGAGGCCGTGAGTGCGGGGGCGGGTGTCATCGGCTGCGCGCACGCGAGGAGGAAGGCGACTTCCTGGACCCAGCTCAGGCCGGCTTTGGCGAGATCTTCCCGCAGTTCGGGCTCGAAGATCGCGCTCGCGCGCAGCTCGCCCCACGCGATGCTGTTCTCGCGCACCGCGGCCATGTCCTGGAATTCGAGCAGGAGGGACTGTTCCAGGGCCTTGCGCGGGTCGGAGGGGGATGCGGCCGGGTCGTCGAGGCTGCCTGTGTACCGTTCCGCCCGGTGGTTTATGAACTCCAGGGTGTGCCGGAGAATGCCGGCCCGGTCCTTGAAGTGGTAGTAGACAAGTGCTGTGGACACTCCGGCTTCGGCCGAGAGCTCATCCACTCGCAGCCCGCGGACCCCCCGCCGGGCTATGAGCCGGGCGGCCGCTTCCAAGATTGCCGTTCTGCGGTCCGTCACTGCCTGATCCCCTCTTGGTGGTCTCGGCCGACATCGTCTCACATTGACTGAATCTTTAGTTAGCGGCACCATGCGGGGCAGCCGGCTCCGCCTGCGCGGTGCCGGTTGTGGCCGTGGAGGTACCGGGCCGGCCGCGTCCTGCACCTCGTTCATATCGCCGAAAGAGCCACCGCATGTCCGCTCAGCTTCCCGGTGCGCAACCCACCCACAAGGCCCTGTCCGCCGACGACCCTCACGAGATCGGCGGCTACCGCCTCCACGCCCGGCTCGGCGCGGGCGGTATGGGGGTGGTGTATCTGGCCTACACCCCGGGGGGTCGCCCGATCGCAGTGAAGGCGGTGCGTGCGGACTTTGCCGGAGACCCCGAATTCCGTCGGCGCTTCGCTCAGGAAGTCGCCAGCGCCCGGCGCATTCACGGCCTCTTCACCGCCCAGGTGGTCGATTCGGGGGTGGACGCACCCACCCCGTGGCTGGCCACCGCCTACGTGCCCGGCCCGTCCCTTCAGCAGGTGGTGCAGCGCCACGGTCCGCTGCCGGTACGTACGGTGCTGCTGCTCATGGCAGGGATCGCCGAGGCGCTCCAGGCGATCCACCGGGCCGGGGTGATCCACCGGGACCTGAAGCCCGCCAACGTCCTGATCGCCGAGGACGGCCCACGCGTGATCGACTTCGGGATCGCGCGTGCGGCCGATGCCACCGCGCTGACCGGTGCGGGGTTGCGGATCGGCACTGCCGCGTTCATGGCGCCGGAGCAGGCGATGGGCGTGGAAGTCGGCCCGGCGACCGACGTCTTCGCGCTCGGAGCGCTCGCGGCGTACGTAGCCGGGGGAGTGCCCCCGTTCGGGGCCGGAGCGGAGTCGGCCGCCCTGTACAAGGTGGTTCACGAGCAGGCCGACCTCAGCAGGGTGCCGCACGACCTGCAAGATCTTCTGTCGTGGTGTCTGGCGAAGCGTCCCGGTGACCGCCCCACGCCGAGTGATCTGATCTCGGCCGTACACGCACATTCCGCCGTGGGCCGTCGTCCGGAGTTCATCGACGGCTGGCTCCCGCACCCGGTCAGCAGGGAGATATCCGGGCACGCCGAGCAGCCCACCCCGACCCATGACCAACTCACCCACACAGCTCCCGCGGCCCCGTCTCCGCGCCCCACGACCGGTGCTCGGCCGGATCCACCCTCCCGCCGAGCCCGCCGGCGCGGACGCCGCCTGCCCCTCACGGCACTGGCGGCGGCCTCCGCGCTGGCGCTGGCGGGCGGTGCGGCGTACTACTACCTGGACGACCCGGGGGGCCCGGCAGCGGATTCCCCCGCCGCCTCCTTCACGGCCGGCTACGCGAACGCCCAGCTGACCTCTCCGGATCCCACCTACGAATTCGACCTCAAGGCCGGAAAGGTGGTTCCGGCAGAGACCGCCGGCTGGTATCTGGCGCGTAGGCAGACCGAGTTCGTCGCCCCCGAGGACAGCGATGCCTTCATCGCGGCCGGGGACGAGCTGAGCCCTGCCGACTGCGTACGGGGGGTCGAGACGCAACCGGTGACCATGATCGCGTTCAGCAGCTTGGGCAATGGGCGTCCCTTCTGCATCCGCAGCGCCGACCAGAAGGACATCGCCATCGTGCGCCTGATCGAGGCCGCCCCGGGCGGCGGACCCGTCACAGTGGAAGTGAGCCACCACAGGAAGGTGGGGTGACGTCTCTGTGCCCAGGCGGTGGCCGCTGGAGAGTGTGATCCGGACACGGATTCCACGTGGCCAGGAGCGGCCGGGTAAGGTTCGCCGCATGGCCCGACGTACACACATCCTTGAAGCAGCCGCCCGGGTGATTGCCAGGAACGGAGTCCGTGGCCTGCGCGTGGAGGAAGTGGCCGCCGAGGCGGGCGTGTCCACCTCGCTGCTCTACTACCACTTCAAGGACCGCATCGGGCTCCTGCGGGCGACGCTCGAGTTCATCAACGACCGGGCCGACCGCTACACCACGACCCGCGACGCGGATGCCGAACCGCTCAGCCCCCGCGAGGAACTCGCCCAGACCCTCCTCTTGGAGCTCCAGGACACCGTGGAGGTCAGGGAGAACAGTTCCGCCTGGGGTGAGCTGCGGGCGAGCGCCGTCTTCGACGAGGTGCTGCGGGAGGATCTGGCCAGGGCGACCCTGGTGTGGGATCAGGAGGTGGCTGCTCTGCTGGGCCAGGTGGAGCCGATGGCCTCTGCGACGTCACTGGCCGCGGCCGGTGAGCGGCTCACCGCGCTCCTGGAGGGTCTGAGCATGCGCTGGCTCAGCGGAGGGCTCCGGATGACGCATGCGCGTGCGCTGATGGAGGGCGCGATCGACGTCGAATTGGCGCGGCTGCGCCGGAAGTAACCTCACGCCGGGGCCGTCGCCCCGTGCTCGGCATCAGCGATCGCTGCCGTCGCCCCGTCTTGAGATGTTCGAGAGTCGTTCAGGTGCAGTTTTGCGCGCCGCAAGTGTTGACTGATTTTTCAGTCAATGCCAGAGTGATTCCACTGGTGGGCACGCTGCCGCACCGCATCAGATGCGAGACGCGGCCGTCAGGGCCGCAGTGCCGTCCTCGTTGCCCCCATCGCTCGCCCAGGTCGCTTCCCGGTCGATACCGACCGTTGCCGCGTGACGATTCCTCGGCGGCGCCCTGCTCACCTTCCGGAGGAAGGAATGAACTCATGGCATTGACTCCCACCGAGCGTGACCGGCTCCTGCTGTTCACCGCGGCCGAGCTCGCGCGGTCCCGTCGTGCCCGGGGGCTTCGTCTGAACGTCCCCGAAGCGACCGCGCTCATCGCGGACACGGTCTGCGAGGCCGCCCGTGACGGCCTGCGCCTCGCTGCCGCCGTCGAGCGTGGTCGCACTGCGCTGGGGCCGGACGAGGTGCTGCCCGGAGTCGCCGACGTGGTCACCGAGATCCAGGTCGAGGCCGTCTTCGAGGACGGCACGCGCCTGGCCGTGGTCAGCAGTCCGTTCGGAGACCGGCCCTGGGACTCCGGCGCCCCGGGTGCCGTCATACCGGCCTCGGAGACCGTGGAAGGGCCCGAGCCGGCAGCGGCCCTGGCGGTGCGCAACACCGCCACGGTGCCGGTGAGCGTCACGTCCCACTTCCACTTCTTCGAGGCGAACCCCCGCCTCGATTTCGACCGCGCCGCCGCCTACGGGATGCGCCTTGCCGTGCCGGCGGGATCCTCCACGCGTTTCGAGCCCGGTGAGTCCGTGGAAGTCGCGCTGGTGCCGATCGGCGGCGCCCGGATCGCGATCGGTTTCGCGGGCCTGGTCGACGGCCCGCTGGACGCGCCCGGCGCGAAGGCGGAGGCCCTGCGCAGGGCTGCTGCCTGCGGCTACCTGGGTGCCGAGCGCCCGCGAGGAGAACAGTCATGAGCAAGCAGACCAGACACAGTGACCACTGCGCGCCGGGCAGCCGCCACATCGACCCGCACGAATACGCCATCGTGCACGGCCCTCGCGCCGGTGATCGGGTCCGCCTCGGCGATTCGGGCCTCGTCGTGCGCGTGGAGTCCGATTCGCAGGTGCCCGGGGACGAGTTCCTGGCGGGTTTCGGCAAGACCGCCCGTGACGGCCTGCACCTGAAGGCCGCCGCCGTCCGCGAGACCTGCGACGTCGTGATCAGCAACGTCCTGGTGATCGACGCGGTGCTGGGCATCCGGAAGGTGTCCATCGGTATCCGCGAGGGCCGCATCCACGCGATCGGCCGGGCCGGCAACCCCGACACCCTCGACGGGGTCGACGTGGTCGTCGGCACCGGCACGACCATCGTCTCCGGCGAAGGGCTGATCGCCACGGCGGGTGCCGTGGACACCCACGTCCACCTGCTCTCGCCGCGCATCATGGAGGCCTCTCTCGCCTCCGGCGTCACCACGATCATCGGCCAGGAGATCGGGCCGAGCTGGGGTGTCGGAGTCAACTCCCCGTGGGCGTTGAAACACGGGTTCAGCGCCTTCGACGCCTGGCCCGTCAACATCGGCTTCCTCGCCCGCGGCTCCTCTTCCCACGAGGCCCCGCTGGTCGAGGCGCTCGCCGAGGGCGGCGCCTGCGGATTCAAGGTCCACGAGGATCTCGGCGCCCACACCCGGGCCCTGGACACCGCGCTGCGGGTGGCCGAGGAGCACGACGTGCAGGTCGCCCTGCACAGCGACGGCCTCAACGAGTGCCTCACGGTCGAGGACACCCTGCGGGTCCTGGACGGGCGGACCATCCACGCGTTCCACATCGAGGGCTGCGGCGGCGGGCACGTTCCCAACGTGCTCAAGATGGCGGGCGTGCCGAACGTCATAGGCTCCTCCACCAACCCGACCCTGCCCTTCGGACGGGATGCCATCGACGAGCATTACGGCATGATCGTGTCGGTCCATGCCCTCAAGCCGGATCTGCCCGGCGACGCCGCCATGGCGCGCGATCGGATCCGTGCGGGCACGATGGGTGCCGAGGGGGTGCTGCACGATCTCGGCGCGATCGGCATCACCTCGTCCGACGCCCAGGGCATGGGCCGGGCCGGCGAGACCATCCGCCGTACCTTCGCCATGGCCGCCAAGATGAAGGGCGAGCTGGGCCCGCTGGAGGGCGACGGCGAGGGCGACGACAACGCCCGCGTCCTGCGGTACATCGCGAAGCTGACGATCAACCCGGCCATCGCTCACGGCCTGGCCCACGAGATCGGCTCCATCGAGGTCGGCAAGCTCGCCGACATCGTGCTGTGGCGTCCGCCGTTCTTCGGGGCCAAGCCACAGATGGTGCTCAAGTCGGGCTTTCCGGCGTACGGGGTCACAGGCGACCCCAACGCGGCCACGGACAGCTGCGAACCCCTGGTGCTCGGTCCGCTGTTCGGAGGCCACGGAGCGGCGCCCGCGGACCTGTCGGTGGCTTTCGTCAGCCGCGCCGCGGCCGAGGCCGGTTCCTCCGGCAGCCCCTATGACGCGATGGCGACACGCCGCCGTCGGGTCGCCGTGCGGGGCACGCGGGGGATCGGCCCCGCGGACATGGTCAACAACGCCCGCCTGGGCGAGGTCCAGGTGGACGCCCGCAGTGGGCTGGTCACCCTCGACGGAGCACCCCTGCGCTCGGAGCCGGCACAGGGGGTTCCCCTCAGCCGCCTCTACTTCCTGTGACCCTTTACATCCGGGCAGACTGATGGGAATTTCAGAATCCTGTTAGATCCGCACCCAAACTCTTGACTGAATTTTCAGTCGAGGGGAAGATTCCAACCACCGCGTACCAGCCTCTGGCTCGAATTGGCCCAGCGCCACACCGACTGCCGCTGACCGGTACTTCTGGCGACAAGAAGAGAGACACGTGATGACTGATTTCCGTATGCCTGCCGAGTGGTCCGCGCATGACGGGTGCCTGATGGCCTGGCCCACCCGCACGGACCTCTGGGGCAGCGTGCTGGACGACGTCAAGGAGGAGTACGCGAACGTCGCCCGCGCCATCTCCGAGTTCGAGCCGGTGACGATGGTCGCCCCGCCCGGCTACGGCGACGACGCCCGCGCCTGCTGCGGAGCGGACGTCACCGTCGTGGAGATGCCGCTGGACGACTCCTGGTTCCGCGACTCCGCCCCGCTGTTCGTGCTCGACGGAGACGGCCGCCGCGCAGGGGTGGACTTCCGGTTCAACGCCTGGGGCGGCAAGCACCACCCGTTCGACTCCGACGACCGGATCAGCGGACTCCTCCTGGAGCACCTCGGGGTCGAGCGCATCCACTCCGACATGATCCTGGAGGGCGGGGCGATCACGGTCGACGGTGAGGGCACGCTGATCACCACGGAGCAGTGCCTGCTCCACCCCAACCGCAACCCGGGGATGAACCGGGATGAGATCGAAGCCGAACTGAAATCCCGGCTCGGCGTGGCTAAGGTTATCTGGCTTCCGTACGGCGGTCTCCTGGACACGGAGACCAACGGTCACGTCGACGGCGTCTGCGCCTTCGCGGCCCCCGGCAAGGTGGTCATCTGCCTGCCCGACGACCCCGCGCACCCCGACTACGCCCGGATGCGCGCCAATCGTGCGGTGCTGGAGGCCACCACCGACGCGCACGGCCGCAGCCTGGAGATCGTCGCGGTCACCCAGTCGGCCTTCGCCGACCTGGCCGGCGGCGAGATCGAGGTCTCCTACCTGAACTACTACGTGGCCAATGACGGCGTCGTCGTCCCGGTGGCGGGTCTGCCCCAGGACGAGGAGGCCCTCGCCGTGATCGCGTCGGCCTACCCCGGCCGGAAGGTCGTCGGGGTACGAGCGCTCGCCATCGCCTTCGGCGGCGGGGGTGTCCACTGCATCACGCAGCAGATCCCCGCGGCGCGTGCCACCGGCTGACCAGCGACCGACCGCTCCTGACGGGCCGGCCCCGCGGTCCGTCAGCCACCCGCATCACGTACGGAAAGAGAGCGCGACGATGACCACACCTCCGCCCCGAACCGCGAGACGGACCCACCACCCGCGCGGCCGGTTCGCTGCCACCACCGCTGTCCTGGCGTCCTTCGCCCTGCTCGCGGCCTGCTCGGGTCCGCCCAAGAGCGGAGCGAATTCCCCGGTCGACAAGGTCACCCTGTCGAAGAGCACACCGACGGCCAAGGGCGAGATCGACTCCTTCACCTGGGCGGTCTACGCCGAGCCGCCCACGCTCGACTACACGATGGCGTTCGACTACCCGCAGAACACGATCCTCTCGAATGTCTGCGAGAGCCTCATGCGGTGGACGCCCGGGCTCACCACGGAACCCGGCCTGGCGGAGAAGGCATCGAACCCTGACCCCACCACCTGGGTCTACGACCTCCGCGCGGGCGTGCGCTTCCACGACGGCGGCGTGATGAGCGCCGACGACGTCGTCTTCAGCCTGGGCCGGCAGATGGATCCGAACAACGCGGCGGCCTGGGCCCAGAACTTCCAGAACGTCGAATCCGTCACGAAGACCGGCCCGCTCCAGGTCACCGTCAAGCTCAAGAAGCCCGACTCCCAGTTCCCCCAGTACATGGCGACCGCCGCCGGCGTGGTGGCCTCCAAGGCCGGAGTCGAGGCGGCCGGCAAGGACTACGGCACCACCGGCAGCCTCGCCTGCACCGGCCCGTTCAAGCTCGGCACGTGGAACAAGGGCCAGTCGATCGAGCTGGAGCGGTTCGACGACTACTGGGGGACCAAGGCCAAGTCGAAGAAGGCCGTCTTCCGGGTCCTGACCGACCCCTCCGCCCGCACCAACGCCATGCTCAGCGGGGAGGCCGACGGCGGCTACCTGATCCCCACCGAGAGCTACGCCCGGCTGCGCGGCAGCGGCGTGGGCACCCTGTACTTCGGCGAGGGCCTGAGCACGGTCAACGTCAACATCACCAACATGCAGGGCCCGCTCGGCGACGTCCGCGTACGCCGCGCGCTGTCCCTGGCCCTGGACCGGGCCGGGTTCGTCAAGGCCGGTCTCGGCGGCGCCGGAACCGTCACCGGCTCCCTCACCACCCGCGCCGCCTGGGCCGCCGCCCCCGAGAGCACCCGCAAGACCGCACTCGACAGCCTGCCCGGCCCCGACCGGAACATCGAGCAGGCCAAGGCGCTGATCAAGGAAGCCGGAGCCACCGGCAAGACCCTGACCGTGGCCACCAGCTCCATCGGCCAGGACGTCTCCCTCCTCGCCACCGCCGTCCAGGCGGCCGGCACCCAGATCGGCCTGGACATCAAGCTCAAGACCATCGCTCCCAACGCGTTCACCGCGCTGTTCACCGATCCCAAGGCGCGCGAGGGCATCGACATGTTCCCGCTCACCTACTACGACTCGATCACCGACCCGCTCGACCTGCTGACGAACTTCAAGACCGGCGCCTACATGAACTTCGCCGGCTACAGCGACAAGCAGTACGACGAGCTCGTCGAGCAGGCCGGCGCCCTCTACCAGCCGGAGGCGCGGATGGAGGTCGAGGCCAAGCTCCAGAAGCACGCCGCCGAACAGCTCCTGTGGATCCCGGTCGCCGAGTGGCCCACCGCGGTCTTCCTCAACAAGAGGATCACCGGCGCCCCGACCAGCATCTCCTACATGTACTACCCGTGGGCCGCAGATGTGGGTGCAGCCCAGTGAACTTCCTGAGATTCGCGGTGCGACGGCTGGCAGAGATGGCCGCCACCCTGTTCGCCGCCTCGTTCGTGGTCTTCGGCGCCATGTACCTGGCGCCGGGCAGCCCGGCGAGCTTCCTGCTCGCCGGCCGCTCGGCCTCTCCGGAGGCGCTGGCCGCGATCAACGCCCAGTACCACCTGGACGACCCGTTCCTCGTACGGTACTTCCGCTGGCTCGGTGATGTCGCGCACGGAGACTTCGGGCGGTCCATCACCTACCGGACCGACGTCTCCCGGCTCCTGGCCGACCGGCTGCCCAGCACCCTGATGCTGGTGGCCATGGCCTTGGTGGTCGTCGTGGCCGCCGGACTGGCGCTCGGCTGGATCGGTTCCGTCCGCGGCGGCGCCACGGACTCCGCCATCCTCGTGACCACCACGTTCGCCGTCGGCACACCCTCCTTCGTCGCGGCCGTGCTGCTCCAGGGCCTGTTCGCCGTCAATCTCGGCTGGTTCCCCAGCAGCGGTGCGGGCGACGGCTTCGGTGACATGCTCTGGCACCTCACCCTCCCTGCCATCGCGCTCGCCCTGTACCTGATCGGCATGCTGGCCAGGGTCACCCGCTCCGCCATGCTCGAAGCCCTCGACAGCGAGCACGTCACCGTGGCGCGCAGCAGGGGCGTTCCCGAACGCCAGGTCGTCCGTCGCCACGTCTTCCGCAACGCGCTGGGCACCGTACTCACCACCGGCGGCCTCATCGTCTCGACCCTGCTGGTCTGCACCATCCTCGTGGAAACCGCCTTCAGCATCGGCGGCATCGGACAGCTCCTCGAACTGTCCACCACGACCAAGGACTTCCCGACCGTCCAGGCCATCTCCCTGATCATCATTGCCCTGTTCATGATCGTGAACCTCATCGTCGACCTGCTGCTGCCGCTGGTCGACCCGCGGATCACCCTCGGATCGAGGAGGTCCTCCGCATGACCGCCGTCCTGACCCGCCGGCCCGGCCTCTCCGGGATCCGCACGGCCCGGTCACCGCTGTACCTGATCTGCCTGGGCTTCGTCGCCCTCGTCGTGGTCGCGGCGCTGCTCGCATCCTGGGTGGTGCCGTACGACCCCAACGTCATCGACCTGGGCAACGCACTCGCCGGGCCATCCGCCGGGCATCCGCTCGGGGTGGACGCGGCCGGCCGCGACACCCTGTCCCGCCTGCTGCTGGGCGCCCGCACCTCCCTGCTCGGCCCGCTCGGCGTCGTCGCCTTCTCCACCGTCGCCGGCGTCGCCGTCGGCATGGCCGCGGCCTGGAAGGGCGGCTGGCTCGACTCCGTCCTCTCCCGCAGCACGGAACTGGTCTTCGCCTTCCCCGGCATGCTGCTGGCCATCCTGATCATCTCGATCTACGGCGAGGGGCTGACCGCACCGGTCATCGCACTCGCCGTCGCCTACCTCCCCTACGTCAGCCGTCTCACCCGCTCCCTGGTCCTGGCCGAACGCGAGCGCCCCTACGTCAGCGCCTACCAGGTGCAGGGACACTCCTCGCTGCAGATCTGCCTGCGCCACGTCCTGCCCAACATCGCCCCCGTCGTCCTCGCCCAGTCCACCATCAACTTCGGCTACGCCCTCATGGACCTCGCGGCACTGTCCTTCCTCGGCCTCGGCGTCCCCGCACTGACCCCCGACTGGGGCCGCATGGTCTTCGACGGCCAGACCGCGATCCAGCACGGCTACCCGCTCTCCGCGGTCCTGCCCTGCGCCGTCATCGTGCTGACCGTGGTCGCCTTCAACGTGGTCGGAGAACGCTGGGCCGACCGCGTCGCAAGGAGAGACTGATGAACACACTCGACATCCAAGGGCTGCGGATCACCCTGCCCGGTACCGCCCGCCCCGTGCTCGGCGGCGTCGACCTCACCGTCGCCGCCGGTGAGACCGTCGCCCTCGTCGGCGAATCCGGCTCGGGCAAGACCCTCACCTCGCGCAGCGCACTGCGCCTGCTGCCACCCGGAGCGATGGTCGAGGGCGCCGTCCGCGTAGGCGGCGAGGACGTCCTGACCATGAACGCCGACCAGCTGTGCGCCCTGCGCACCGGCACGGTGGCCATGATCTTCCAGGATCCCCGCGCAGCCATCAACCCGCTGCGCCGCATCGGCGACTTCCTCACCGAGAGCGTCACGCTCACCAAGACGACGGGTGTGAGCCGGACGCAGGCGAGGGCCCGGGCCGTCGAACTCCTCGACGCGGTCGGCCTGGACGCCTCCGCCCTGGGCAAGTACCCGGGTCAGGTCTCGGGCGGCATGCTGCAGCGCGTCATGATCGCGGCCGCTCTCATGGGCGACCCGGTCCTCCTGCTCGCCGACGAGCCCACCACGGCACTGGACGTCACCACCCAGGCCGAGGTCATCGCCCTTCTCGCCAAAATCCGTGAACGCTTCGGCACCGGCCTGCTCTTCGTCACCCACGACCTCGACCTCGCCGCGGCCATCAGCGACCGCGTCTACGTCATGTATGCGGGACGCATCGTCGAGAGCGGACCCGCAGAAGCCCTCTTCGCGCACCCCCGCCACCCCTACACGGCAGCTCTGCTCGCCTCCACGCCCCGTCTGGAAGCGCCGGGCGGACGGCTCGCCGCCATCGACGGACAGCCCCCGGACCTGCGCCAGGAACTGCACGGCTGCCCGTTCGCCCCCCGATGCCCTCTCGCCACCGAGGTGTGCGACGCGCAGGCCCCCCAGACGCTGCCCGCGCCCGGAGAACCCGGACACCGGGCGGCGTGCCACCACAGCGACCGGCTCGAAGGGAGCGCCGTCGATGCCTGACAACGTGCTGGAAGTCGCGGGTCTGCACCGCGCCTACGGAGACGTACGAGCCGTGGACGACGTGTCGTTCACCCTCCCGGCGGGCGGCTCCCTCGGCATCGTGGGCGAATCCGGATCCGGCAAGACCACCACGGCCCGGATCGTCGTGGGTCTGGAGCGGGCCGATGCCGGCGAGGTCCTGGTGCACGGCCGCGACCGCACGGGACGCAGCCGCGGCCGCGCGCAGCGCCTGGCCCGTGCCCGCGAAGTGCAGATGGTCTTCCAGGACCCCTACCTCTCCCTGGACCCGCGTACCAGCGTCGAGGCGGTGCTGCGCGAAACCCTGCGCCTGCACTTCCCCGGTAAGGACCACGCAGGGCGCATCCGTGAACTGCTGGACCAGGTCGGACTCGGAACCCGCGCCGCCGACGCCCTGCCCCGCCAGCTCTCCGGCGGCCAGCGTCAGCGCGTCGCCATCGCCCGCGCGCTCGCGGTGGAACCGGCCGTACTCGTCCTCGACGAAGCCGTCGCCGCCCTCGACGTGTCGGTACAGGCGCAGATCCTCAACCTGCTGGCCGACATCCGGGAGCAGACGGCGATCGGCTACCTGTTCATCACGCACGACCTGGGCGTGGTCCGGTGCGTCACCGATGACGTGATCGTCATGCGGCACGGCGGGATCGTCGAGGCGGGACCCACGGCCTCGGTGCTCGAGGCACCGGAGCATCCCTACACCCGGCTGCTCCTGGAGTCGGTTCCCCGGCCCGGCTGGGACCCCGACCGGATCGCGGCGGCGCGCCGAGCCCTACGGTAGGCGGGACGGCTGCCGGCTCAGGCTCCGGCGGCGAGCGTGAGGATCAGCGTACGGAAGACGGACTCGGCATCGACATCAGCGCGGAGGGAGCGGATGGCGGCCAGTCCGTCCACGGCGGCGGCAACCGCCTCGCCGAGCGGCCGCGGGTCGATGCCGCCACCTCGTTCGTCGGCCGGCGCCTGGAAGAGGTCCGTACGGCCCGCGAAGCAGTAGTGGCCCTGCCGTGCGACACCCCGCACAGGGCGGCGACGTTGCGTGTCGTGAAACGTGTCTGAGGTTGCTCCGGAGGGGCTGGCGTGGCGCAACTCTCACGAGAGACCGACCACCGCCTGCGCGTTTCCCCGGACCATGCAAGATCGCCATCACCCGACGTGTCGTCGACCGGGAGAAATGGCGCCCAAATTATTGACCGAGCGCTCGGTCAATAATAGCTTTCCGGACCAACCACAGTATGTCCGTGGGCAGTTGACACAGGAGGCGTAGATGAACGATCCAGTAGCAGCCAGGCCGTCGGGCGGCGGAGCCCTCGGCCGACGCGGGTTCATGACGGCCGCGGCCCTCGCGGCCGGCACCGCACTGGCGGCGTCCCAAGGGGTGGCGCGGGCCGCGTCCAGGATCGGCCAGGCCCCTTCGGCGGGCGCCTTCACGGTCCCCGCCGAGGATGTGCGGCACACCCGCACCTGGATGGCCTGGCCGGACAGCACCACGATCTGGCGGGGCAAGCTCGGAGGCGTCCAGGCGAACATCGCCCTGATCGCGAAAACGATCGCGAACTACGAGCCGGTCGTCATGTGCGCCAACCCCGCCAGTGCCGACAAGGCGCGTTCGCTGTGCGGGCCGGCGGTCACGGTGATCACCTCCATCGCGGTCGACGACTGCTGGATGCGCGACACGGGACCCGTCTTCCGTACGAACGGCGCCGGAGGCCTGGACACGGTCGGCCTGAACTTCAACGGCTGGGGCAACAGGCAGACGCACGCCAGGGACGAGCTCGTCGCCGAGAGGATCGCCGCCTACGCCGGAGTGCCGATCACCTATGCGGACCTGGTCGCGGAGGGAGGGGCGATCGAACAGGACGGCGCCGGCACCCTGATGGCGACCCGGAGCAGCATCATCAACAGCAACCGCAACCCCGGGATGTCGCAGACGCAGATCGAGGCCGCCATGTGCAATGCGTACGGCGCGTCCAAAGTCATCTGGTTCGACGGCGTGGTCAACCAGGACATCACCGACGACCACGTCGACGCCACGTCCCGCTTCCTCGCACCGGGGCGCGCGCTGGTGCAGATGCCGATGCCCGCGGACACCGACGCGTACGCGAAGGACGCGCGCCAGCAGTACCAGATCCTCTCCACGTCCACGACGGCGGGCGGTGCCCCGATGGCGGTCACCAAGCTCCAGGGTCCGGACTACTACAAGATCCGGTCCAGTGACCCGAAGTTCGTCGCGGCCTACGCCAACTACTACGTGTGCAACGGGGCGGTGATCTCCTCCCAGTTCGGGGACGCCTCCGCCGATGCCGCCGCCAAGGCCGCACTCGTCCAGCTCTTCCCCGGCCGGACCGTCGTACAGCTGAACACCGACTACCTCGGCGCGGGCGGCGGCGGCATCCACTGCGTCACCCAGCAACAGCCGGTCCCGTAGCGGCCTCGGCGCCTGCGCGCTCTTCGGGTGGGTAGATGCGGCCGCACCGTTCCTGTCGCATCTGTCCACCGTCGTTCAAAGCCTGGAATACACCCCTCCGCTCCATTGACTGAATTTTCAGTTCAATCCAGGATGCTCAGTGCATCCCCTGCCCATTTCTCACCAGGGAGTCTCATGGACACGCCAGTCACGTCCCGACGCAGGCTGCTTCAGTTCGGCGCGGCAGCCCTGCCGCTCGCGGCCTTCGGTGCCGCTCTCCCCGCGGTCGCCCGGGCGGCCACCGCCGATGCCGGATCCGCGACACTGCGGATGCCCGCGGAGGAGGGCCAGCACGTCCGTACCTTCATGGCCTGGCCGGCCCTTTCGTCGGTCTGGGGAAACTCCCTCGGCGCGGTGCGCAGGGATATCGCGAACGTGGCGGACGCGATTTCGCGCTACGAGCCGGTCGTGATGCTGGCCCGCCCCGAGCAGGCCGCCGATGCCCGGTACTCGTGCGGAGCCGGCGCCTACTACGGCATCGAGGTCATCGAGATTTCCAACGACGACCTGTGGATCAGGGACTTCGGTCCCACCTTCGTCGTCGGCCCCGGCGCGATCGCCGGGGTGGACACCAACTTCAACGGCTGGGGGAAGACCGGGACGTCGTACGCCCAGCCCTTCGCCAACGACGCGGCGGCCGCCGCGACGCTCCTCGGCCAGTACGGTGTCAACCGGATCCAGGCGTCGTTCGTGGGCGAAGGCGGTTCACTGGAGACCGACGGCCAGGGAACGCTGCTGGCCACGGTCAGCTCACTGGTCAACAGCAACCGCAACCCGGGCAAGACCCAGGATCAGGTCGAGCAGGCGGTGAAGGCGGCACTCGGCATCGACAAGGTGATCTGGGTGCCCGGCCTGGCGGGACAGGACATCACCGACTGCCACATCGACTGCCTCGCCCGCTTCACCGCGCCCGGCAAGGTCATGCTGGACAAGCCCGGTCCCGGTGCCGACAGCAAGTGGGTCGCGGTCTACGAGGAGACCAAGCGGGTCCTGCAGAGCGCCACCGATGCTCAGGGCCGCCAGCTGACCATCACCGAACTCCCCGGCCCGGACCGCCGCAACATCCGCGGGAGCGGCAAGGACTTCCTGTCCAGCTACACCAACTACTACACCGTGAACGGCGCCGTCATCGCCCCCCAGTTCGGCGACAGTGCTGCCGACGGCGTGGCCTACTCCATCCTGCAGGCCGCGTACCCCGGCCGGAACGTCGTCCAGCTCAACATCGACAACATCGCCAGCGGTGGCGGCGGCATCCACTGCGGCACCCAGTCGCAGCCGGCCGTGCCCCCGGCGGCCTGACCCCAACCCGCCGCAGGCATGCCCGCCGTCCCTGCCCAGGGGCGGCGGGCACACCATGGGCCACCAGCCTCGGGCCGGGGGCCCGACGCCACAACCGTTGTCCGGCACAGCCGAGGAAGGGCGCAGAGTTGAACGACAGACGTAGCAACGGCGGAGGAAGGCTGAGAGCGGGGTCCCTGGGGACGTTCGACTCCGTGGTCATGGCCGTTGCCGGCTGCGGACCGGCGTACACCGTCGTCGCGCTGGTTCCGGCGCTCATCGCGGCGGCCGGCCTCGGCGCCCCGGCCGTCCTGCTCTACTGCGCGGTCCCGACGGTCGGCATCGCCCTCGCCTTCCGGCACCTGGCACGCCTCGACGTCAGCTCCGGCGCCACCTACTCCTGGGTGGCCAGGACCCTGCACCCCTTCCTCGGATTCCTCAGCGGGTGGGCCGTGGTCGTCGCGACCACCCTCTTCATCATCGCCTCGACGACGCCGGCGGGTAGCGCCACCCTGTTGCTCCTCGACGAGGAACTCGCCAAGGACGACGTACTGGCCACCGCGGTCGGGCTCGGCTGGTTCCTGCTGATAGCCGCCCTCGTCGCATCAGGTGCCCGGATCGCAGCCCGAGTGCGGGCCGTCGCCGTCGGTACTCAGGTGGCGCTGTTGCTGGCCGTCGCCGTCGCCGCGCTGACGCGGGACGTACACGCCTCCGCGTTCTCGTTCTCCTGGTTCGGCTTCGGGCACTTCGACGCGACCCACACCTTCACCGCGGGTGCGCTGATCACGAGTGCCCTGTATTGGGGATGGGACGTGACGGGCAACCTCAGCGAGGAGACCCGCAGCGGCCGCGGCGGCTCCGGGCTCGGTGGTCTGATCGGCCTACTGGTCGTAGCCACCACGCTCCTCACGCTGACCGTCGGCGCGAACGTGCTCCTGGGCCCGGACGCCGTCACGTCGACGGACGGCGGCTTCCTGCACCAGCTCGGTGAGGCGGCATGGCCCGGAACGGGCGGCACCCTGCTCGTTCTCGCCGTGCCGCTCTCGATGGTCGCCACGCTGGAGACCACGCTCCTCCAGGCGACCCGTACCCTGTTCGCCATGGGCCGGGACCGGACGGTCCCCGCATTCCTCGGCCGTATCCACCCCGGGAGGCAGACCCCGGTCGCCTCCACAGTGGCGGTCGGCGTGGTCACGGTGACGGCCCTGGCGTTCATCGCGCTCGCCGACTCCGGGGTCGGCATCCTCGCGCACGCTCTGATGGGGATCGGCCTGCTGATCGCGTTCTACTACGCCCTTGCCGGAATCGCCGTCGCCGTGGCCTGCCGCAGCGTGCTGTTCGCGTCCATCGGCAATCTGGTCTTCCTGGGCCTGTGGCCGCTCATCGGCACCGCCTTCAACATCTGGGTGTTCGCGGCATCGATCCCGAAGCTGACCGGCACGGAACTCGCCATCGGCCTCGGCGCGCTGGGCCTCGGGCTGGTCCCGGTGACCGTCGCACGATTGCAGGGCGGGCGGTCCTTTTTCCGCCCCCGGCCGCTCAATCCGACGTACGTGGACAGAGGGGACGAGCACTTCGCGGACGCCCAGCCGGCCGTCGGGGCGCCGGGCGGCCGACGGGACGGTCTGCTGTCCGACTTCTGAGCCACGCCGATCGGGAACCCACCCAAGGGAGATACGCCATGTCTGCCTGGCTGCGCCGCAGCGAGAGAGCGCCGGTCTACGATCCTGCCTTCGGCGATACGGCACTCGCCGAAGGCCGCCAGGACATGCTTCTCGGCCGCTGGGAGGGTGCCCGCGATCTGCTGGCACGGACTCCGGGCGACTGGGACAGGCGGGCCCATCGTATCCGTCTGCTCGCCGACGCGGCGGCGAGCAGACGGACCGTGGACCTCTGGCAGGCATCCGAACCGCGCAACCCCGACGCCGCCGTACTCCTGGCGGAAACCGAGGTGATGCGGATGTTCGCCGCCGCACGCACCGGACAGCACGCCGACGCCGAAAGGCTGGAGCGGGCGGCCTGGTACTGCCACCGGGCGGCCGAACTCGCGCCCGCGGATCCGTACCCGTGGGTCTCGCTGCTCGCCCTCGGCAGGCTCTACCCGGGGGGTCACCCCAGGACGAACGAATGGTGGAAGGAGATCCGTGGGCGGGATCCCTATCACCGCGAGGGCCACCACCAGGCGCTGCGCTACCTCTCCGCCCGCTGGCACGGCTCGTACGGCACGGCACTCAACTTCGCCTGGGAGGCCACGATCTGCGCCCCGAACGGATCGCCCCTCGCGATCCTCCCCCAGGTGGCGCGCGCCGAGCACTACCGCCACCGCGTGGCGACCGAGGGGAACACCGCCATCGGCCTGACCCACCTCTGGAACGACGAGCGGGCCCGCGCGGACCTGCGCGACGCGCTGGACAGGTGGATCGTCCACCGCGTACCCGCAGCACAGGACGTCGCGGACCTCAACCATCTGGCGCACGGTCTGGTCAAGGCGGGAATGGCGGACCGGGCGGGCGCCGTCTTCCGTCTGCTGGACAACCATGCCACCGAGGCGCCTTGGTCCTGCACCGGGGATCCGGAACAGCTCTTCATCCGCTGGCGGAACAAGACCGCGCCGGACTGACCACCCACTCAAACCCGGCGTGGTGATGGTTCAGATCGAGGGCCCCGACACCCTGCTTCGCATACCGGTGGGCAGGCAGAAGGACTTGCTCAGCTCCGACACGAACTGGACGGTGACCAACCAGGCGGTAATCACCGCCCGGTTCGGCGACACCGTCAAGGACGCGGCAGCCACCCGGTCATCACGACGCCGCTGAAGTCGTCATCGAGCGCGTGCCGCGGTCGTGGAAGATCAAGGTGGCTTCTTCCACGGCGGTGTCGCCGCCGCCGACCACGACGATGTCGTCGTCGATCATCTCGGTGCCGAACTTCTCAGCCCGGGCCCGCATGTTGGCCATGAGGTCCGGGCCGTCGACGCCGTCCGGGAGGCCGGGGAAGTTCTCCACCTCGATGGTCGTCGTCAGCGAGCCGCCGACGAAGATCGAGCTGCCGAACAGCAGGGGCTTCAGCTGGGCGCTGGGCGCTGGGCGTTGGGCGCTGGGCGGTGTAGAGGGCTGCGGTGTATCCGGCGGGGCCGGAGCCGATGATGACGACGTTGCGTATACCGTCGTCGGCGGTGGTCGCGTCGGTCACGCGGTCAGCCCTGCTTCTTGGCGTCGATCTCGGCGCCGAGGCCCTCGATGAGGCCCTTGACCTCGTCGCGGATGGGGCGGACGGCCTCGATGCCCTGGCCGGCCGGGTCCTCGAGCTGCCGGTCGAGGTAGGTCTTGCCGGGGAAGTAGGGGCAGGCGTCGCCGCAGCCCATGGTGATGATGTAGTCCGACGCCTGCGCGGCCTCGGGGGTGAGGGCTTTCGGCTCCTGGTCGGAGATGTCGATGCCCAGCTCGGCCATGGCGGCGACGGCGGAGGGGTTGGTCTGCTCGCCGGTCACGGAACCGGCGGAGTTCGGGGTGTTCGTGCCCTGAGCCTCCGCGAACTTGAAGTCACAGGTCAAAGGGCTGGTGTGAACGGTCCTCGGGGTACTCGTGCTGGTCGTAGGCGGGAGTCTGAGGAGAAGATCGTCTGTCAGTCGGGCGGCTTGTTTGGCCACGTGGCCGCGCCATGGAGAGTGATCCAGTAGACCCGGACCGGACAGCACGGGGTGACGCTCGCCAACTCGAGCCGATAGGTCCCGCATACACGCTGCCGAGTCTCCATCCCGTCAAGTAGTTGCTAATATGGAAAGTAGATGCCGGGGCGTAGACAAGGGCCCCTCGGCGGCAACGGGAGGGGTGTGCCATGGGTGAACAGGCTGCTGCAGCCGCAGCATTGAAGGGGACTGCGCGGATCGAGGCGACCGCGCGGGTGCGAAGCCGCTGGTACGTGGGCTACCTGTGGCTGTTCGCTGTCTGGCAGCTGGTCCTGGTTCCTGCCGTGCTGCTGTGGCACGGGGCGACGGGGGCACTGGTCAGTGCACTTGCAAATGCCCTCGTGGTCATGGGGTTGTCTTTGTTCGCCGTACGACAGCCTGTGATTCCGCGCGGCTACGGCGGCCTGCACCTCAAAGTGGTGGGTGCCTGGGCGGCTGCCTACGTCTTGGCCCTCGTGCTCGGCTTCACGGTCTTCGTGAGCAGCGTCGCCTTCGCCGCCGTGGCTGCTCTCGTATGCGCGCTGCCGGCTTCCGCGGCGGCCTGGCGGGAAGCGCGCGCCGCATGATGCCGGAAGCCTCGGTCGGTGCAGGGCAGGCCCCTCACCCGCGACACGACCTCGCTCCTCTTCTGGCCTCAGCTGTGCGTCTGTCGATCGTCGCAGCTCTCGCTGCTGTGGAGAAGGCCGAGTTCGCCTACGTGCGGGATCTCGTGGAGATCACCGACTCCGCCTTGTCGAAACAGGTCTCGCGCCTGGAACAAGCGGACTGGGTGACAGTCGAGAAAGGGCAGGTCGGACGTCGGCCGCGGACCTGGCTGCGTCTGACCGAGGACGGAGCAGATGCTTACCGGCGCCACCTTGCCGCGCTGACGGCGATCGCGGGCCCACTGCAATAGAGCGGCATGGACAGGCGAGAACGGCTGGCCACGGTGTGTGAGCAGCCGTTCTCAGCCAGCTGGTCGGTTTCTCCTCGGTGTCGCCCGGATGCCTTCTACGATCCGACGCATGCTGGATCCCGAACTGGTGGAACGGATCACTGCACGGCGTGCGGAACTGGACGAACTCGAAGAACGGCTGGCCAAGCAGCTGGCGGAAGTACGGGCTGAGCGTGACGAACTCGCTGTCGCCGAACGTGTCCTTGAGCGGGTGAGTGAGCAGCTCGCCGACGAACGCGCCCAGGCTGTGCCGATACCTGGCCAGGTGGGCGGCCGGGCGGTGATGCTGATCCCGCACCGTGAGCCGGGCGCGGACGAAAGCATGCTCCCGCCGGACTACCAGCGCATCCTCGCCGCCGTGCGGCAGGCCGCCGGACCAGTCATGGCCCGCGGGGTCGGCGAAGTGGTGGGAGTGGACGTCAGCGTGCGGGCCAAGCTGGAACCACTACGCAGCAAGCTGGTCAGACTCGTCGATCGCGGCTGGCTCCGGAAACTGCCCGACGGTCGGTTCACCACCCGCCTGTGACCAGGAACGCCGCTACTCGGAACGGCTCGGCACAGGCGTAACCGGGGTGCCCCCGGCGGCCGTTGGAATTGTGTGAAGAATGTCAAAAAGCGCGCCGAGGACACCTGCTCGTTTGTCTACCAGTGTCGCCTGCCGCTGTCCACGCGCACCGTCAACCACCTCGCCGATCTACTGCGGCGCCATCTGAAGGCGATTCGGTCCCGGTGGCGGATCCTGCCACCGGGGAAGATCGCGGTGATCGTCCTGGCCGTACTGCGCCACGATCAGCGCCTGGCCGACATGGCCGGCGGCAACAACGTGTCCGAGTCCACCGTCCGCCGCTGGCGCGACGAGCTGATAGGACTGCTCGCCGCCCAGGCGCCGCGCCTGGACCGCGCCTTGAAGACGGTCGCCCGGCAGGGCGGGGAGGTGGTCCGGATCGACGGCACCCTCATCCGCACCCAACGTCGCACCGGGAAGGCCGATCGGCGGAACTATTCCGGCAAGCACCACAGCCATGGCCTGCACTTCCTCGCCCTGGCCGACGAGAGAGGCCGTCTGATCTGGATATCCGCCTCCCGGCCCGGCCGCACCCACGACAACACCGCCGCCCGCCACGACCACATCCTGGCCCACCTGCGCGCGGCCGGCCTCGGAGCGTTGGCCGACCTCGGCTTCCGCGGCCTGGACAACGACATCCGCGACCCCGTGATCGTCACCGGCTACGCCGCCAGCCGCACCCACAAGCTCACCCCGGGTCAGAAGGACGCCAACCGCGTCCTCGCCGTCGGACGTGCACCGGTCGAGCACGGCTTCGCCCACCTCAAGCACTGGCGGATCCTCGCCAAGCTCCGTTCCGATCCCGCCCGCGCCACCCGGCTTCTGCGCGCTCTGCTCGTCCTGACGAACCTCGAAGTCAACCGCTGACGGATGATCTTCTCCGCGGACTCCCGTCCACGACCAGCATGAGCACCCCGAGGACCGTTCACACCAGCCCTTTGACCTGCGACTTCAAGTTGGCGGAGGCTCCCTGACCGTCATGGCCATCGAACACCACACGGTCGCGCCCATCGCCAACCTCGTTGCTCCCGCCCCTCTCTTCGACATCGACTGCGTCACTAAACAACCACACCCGCAAACCATCCGAGCCGCGTCTCCCAGTTCTGACCCGCACCTGAGACCGCACCTTGAAGCAGGCTGCGCCCGCCCCGCTGATCCGGGCACAACACTCCCTGTTCGTCACACCGGACGTCCCTGCTGACCCGCCGCGAGGAGAGCCGACCGTGCCCACCCCGGAACCGGCCGCCGATCCGTTCAGCGAAGCCCTGGCGGAAGCCGCCCACAGCACCGTGGCATTCTTCCGTCCGGTGCCGACGATCCCCGGCGCCAACGCTCTGACCTGCAAAAATGTCAGGAGGTCAAATGGTTCTGGAACTGGATCGGGCGGTCCCAGGCAGATGTCGCACAGGCCCGCGAGGACTGGATGAACGGCAGCCGCTTCGGCGAGGTGAAGGGCTGCGACGGCCCTCCGGTTCCAGCCCCGGGACTTCCATCAACTCGCCTGAAGCCTAGGGGAAGGATGCGCTGAACTGTGCTGATGACATCTCAGGATGGTCTTGGGTGCGGCGACCGTCCGCGTTCCGTTTCCAGGGGTCGGCGGAAATCTCCGCGGCCCCTGGGCCGGTTTGTTGATCTTGAGGTCGAGGCTCAGGAGTAACAGACTGTGGTCAGGTCCGATCGAGCGGATGCTGACACTTTGCTGACTCTACTGACGAGTAGTTGGTTGCTTGAGGGGCAGTCGAGAGGTTGCTCCTGACGGAGGCGCGTCATGCAGAGGTGCCCGGTCGTGAAGTATTCGGCTGCCGCAGGCGGGTCCTGCTCGATTCTCGCGTCAAGGCCGAAGCTCGCCGTTGGCCTGTCGCGGAGGTCAGCCGCTAGAGGTTGTTGGCAGCCGACAAAACGCGGTGCCGGCGCCCCGCGGTCGCGCAGGCAGGGCTCCGTGCCTGGCGGGGTGTCCAGTGGGCGGCCACTCCATGGTGGCCGCTGCCGTACCTCGGCTCACCGGCTGCCGGCCCTATCGGCTGAAGCGGGTAGGTCGTCCTCCTGACGCAGCAGCGTTGGATCGATCGTTCGCCTCCGTGGGCGCTCTCCGTGCTGCCGGCATCATCCGAGCAGAACTCGAAGGGTCCGTGCAGTGGTGGGAGACACCTCCCTATCTGCTTTCTCGGTAGGTCCTGCGTTGCAAGCGCGTGGAGGTCGCCTTGGGCAATATCCGCAGACCCCGACCCGCCACCCGTAAGTCCACGCCCCACCGGCTGAAGACCGATGGCCCATGCCGTTGAGCTGAGAGAGTTCGTGCGCCACAAGCACCCTGACGGCGCTGACTATGAGGTCCGGTACTTCACCCGTGACGGCATCGAGGGACTGCTGATGACGGGAGGAGTCCCACGCGAGCGCGCTGACTGGTGCGACACCGTCGAGTCCGTCACCGGCCTCGACGTCAACGAGAGGAATCGTGCCGCAGTCGGCCTTGTCCTCATGCGCACTGCCCATGGGGTCTACGCTCTGAGTTACGGAGTGGGGCACCACATACTGGACCTCTGCCTCGTTCGTCATCGGGTTTCGGAGCGTGTGATGGATGACCCCTCCTTGGCTTTCGGTGAGGAGGATTCATGGCAGTCGGTATGACGCATGGTCCTGAGCTCGGCACTGTGGTGGCGGGAGTGGACGGATCCCGGCCTGCGGAGCGGGCGGTGTTCTGGGCCGCAGCGGAGGCCGTGCGGCGGGAGAGCCCCTTGCACCTCGTGCACGGCGCGGACACCGACAGCCGGATGCTGTATGCATCTATGTACGCCGTCGAGCGGATACGTCGGGCGGGCCGGGACCTGCTCGAGGAGACCGCCGCCAAGGTCGCCGAACGCCATCCGGGGCTGCACGTGTCGACCGAACTCAGTCCCCACGAGCCGGTCGCCGGCCTGCACGCTGCGGCTGCGGACTCCGACACCATCGTGGTCGGTAGCCGCGGCCTCGGCGGCTTCGAGTCGCTGATGCTGGGTTCGGTCGGCCTGAAGGTCGCCGCAGGCGCCAAGGCGCCCGTGGTCGTGGTCCGGGGTGACGAGAACACCGCCGAAGCGGGGGTCGTCCTGGCCGCCATCCGTGACGAACACGACGTGGAGTGCGCGAGGTACGCGGCGAGTGAGGCGGAGCTGCGCCGGTCGTCACTGCGGTTGTTGCACGTCTGGAATGTGCTGGAGTCCGTGGGGGAGAGCGTGATCGTGTTCGACGTCGCGGCCGAGGGGGTGCAGGTGCACGTACGAAGGGTGACGTCAGTGGCCCACCGGATCCGTGACGAGTTCCCGGCCCTGAGCGTGCACGTGGACACCGAGAAGAGTTCGTCCGTCGCAGGGGTGATGGTGGAGGCGTCACGCCACGCGGACCTGTTGGTGATGGGCGGACGGCGCACCCCCGGATACTTCGGGCCCACCCTGGGCTGGGCGGCGCTCAGCCTCCTGCACCACTCACACTGCCCCGTGGAACTCATTCCGCGCCATGGCAAGCAGGACGACGAGGACCAAGGGTTGTGACCACCCCGAAGGCCGCGGAATCGGCGTCCGCGTCGTGGAACGCCTCCGGGCCTGCCGCGCACGACCAGAGGGACCAAGGCACGGTTGTGGAGGCTGCCCCGGAGCGTCAAGCTGATCCTGCTCTCCTACACCCGCGGCCGCCGGGACCTGCTCGTGATCCCGCCCGAGACCGAGCCCGCCGCCGCGGCACGGCTCATGGCAGCCGCACACCCTCGTCCTCGCCAGACGTCAATGCGGCGACACCTGCGTCGTCCGACGCCGACACCGATTTCGCCGGCGCGCACCCGTGGCTCCGGCGCTGCCACCAGGCGCGGCCATCACGTCTCTCGGTGTTCGTCGGACCTGTGGGGAACGACGCCGAGATGGGGGAGATGGCGGCCGAACCAGTCCAGCGCGGCGTCGGCCACGGCGTCCAGCGCGCCGGGTTCCTCGAAGAGGTGGGTCGCACCGGGAACCACCCCCATCTGGTGCTCGCAGCGCAGGCGCGCCGCGGCCTGGCGGTTGAGCTCCAGTACCTGATCGTCGGCTCCGCCGACGATCAGCAGGGTCGGAGCACGTACGGCCGCGAGCCGGGAGACCGCCAGGTCGGGGCGTCCGCCCCGCGAGACGATCGCGGCGATGTCCGATCGCGGTTCGGCGGCGGCCATGAGCGCGGCCGCGGCGCCCGTGCTGGCGCCGAAGTAGCAGATGCGCAGGGCAAGCCGCGCCCGGATCCATCCCGTGGCCTGAGTCAGGCGCAGGGCGAGGAGCGGTACGTCGAAGACCTTCGCCCGGTCACGTGCCTCGGCCGGGGTGAGGAGATCGAAGAGCAGCGTCGCCAGCCCCGCACGGTTCAGGATCTCGGCCACGTGGCGGTTTCGGGGACTGAGGCGACTGCTGCCGCTGCCGTGCGCGAAGACGACGACAGCCTCGGCGTCCTCGGGCACGGTCAACAGACCGGGCAACGCCGTGCCTCCCGCGTCCACCACCACATCACCGGTCTGTGGCGGGACCCGACCTGAAGCCTGTGCCGGTGCTGCCGGGCGTGCCCGCATCGCCTCGGCCAACAGCGCGGCGACCTCCTCGTCTCCCACCTGCGAGAAGTCCTCGTACCACTGGCCGACCGCGGAGAAGAGACGGGGCACCGACAGGCACACCACCTCGTCCGCCTCGCGCCGAAGCCGTTCCACTGCCTGGGGAGCCGCCACGGGCACGGCCAGGATCACCTGCTCAGCCCCGTGCTCGCGCGCAACCTCGCACGCCACGGACGCGGTCGATCCGGTGGCGATGCCGTCGTCCACGACGACCACCGTCCGTCCGGTGAGCGCGATCTGCTCCCGGCCTTGCCGGTAGCGCGTCAGACGCCGCTGAAGTTCGGCCCGTTCGGCTCCCTCCACCCTTGCGCAGTCCCGTTCCCCGAGGCCGGCGGCACGGACCGTCGCCCCGTTGATCAGCCGTACGCCGCCCTCGCCGATGGCGCCGAAGGCCACCTCGGGCTGGAAGGGCACCCCGAGTTTGCGGACCACGATCACGTCCAGCGGCGCGCCCAGGACGCGTGCGACCTCCGCGGCCACGGGTACTCCGCCGCGGGGGAGCCCGAGTACCACCGGCTCGACCAGCCCGAGCCGGGCCAGCTCACCGGCCAGTTGTCTGCCGGCAGCCGTTCGATTGGAGAAGAACATACCGCGCCTCCTTTCACGGCCCCGATCCGTCGGCAAGCGTCCGCAGGGACACCGGCCGGAGGGCCGGGTCGGAACCAGACGGCTTCGGTGGCGGGCCAGGTCGCGGTGGTGCGGGGTTCGACGAGCTGTGAGCCCCGACAACCTGCGCATCAGGTGCCGGCGGGCACGCAACAGAACCCCTGACTTCAGGGTCGTACCGGTGCACGAAGTCCGCATCCGGATGGTGCCCGCGTCGAGCGGTCGGCGGGCATTCTGCAGGGCATCGCGGGCGGAGCGGCGCGCTCTGGAATCGGGGCTCCCGGGAGCCGGGGACGGCGAGCAGGGTCCAGGGCGAGGTGTACGGGGATCTGTGCCTCGCCGAGCGCCGCGACCGCGGCCGTGCCCGCACCGACTCCGTGGCCGTCATGGACTCCGCAGTGGCGGCCGGTGAGCAGGTGTCGCCGTCGGCGTTCAGACTGAGCCATGCTGGAGGTCCGACAACAAGGCCCCGCAACACGGTGAGGGGAGTCCGCCATGGCATCGGCGACGCACCCGCAGACGCATCCCCCAGCGGCCCCGGCGAACACGGCCGTCATGGCCTGGACCGTCGGGGAGGTCATGCGGACGGAGGTGGTGGCCGTCGCCGCCGACGAGACCGTGCTCATGGCCTGGGAGCTGCTGGAGAGGACCGGTGCCGCGTACCTTCCCGTCCTGCTGCCGGACGGCCGCTGCTCCGGACTCCTCGACCGCTGCGAAGTCGCGGTCGCGTGCTCCGCGCCCGCGGTCGTGCTCTCGGCGCAGGACGTCGGCGCCCTGCTTTCCGGGCGTCGGCGGCCGGCCGTCAGGCCCGAGGAAAGCGTGCGCAAGGCAGCGGTCGCCATGACGGACAACCACTGCGAGGCACTTCCAGTGCTCGGCAGCGCCGGCAGGCTGGTCGGCCTGCTGACGGCCTCCGACATCGTGGCCGGCCTCGTGCGGTACCCGGCCTCCGTGTCCGGGAACGCCGAGGCGACTGCGATCGGTCCGTCCACGCTGACTCCGGGACTCGGGCCCCGCCGCGACGACCGGGCGAACCCTGTCCCATGAGCGGCGCCACAGGATGAGGGCAGGGCGACCAGGATGAACGACCGGGCGGGCACGCAGAGGACACGTCCGAAGCAGCGGCAGGAACCGGGTGACGCCGACGGACCGAGCGGTCCGCTGCCGGTGACTGCGGCCGAGGCCACCGGGCCGGTCCTCCGGGCGGTTCTCACAGCCAGTTGTCGAGCGTTCCGAGCCTGGGACCAATGGGGACAGGAGCGGGACCAGTCGGCCCCTGTGGGGAGACGGGCCGGTGTCTAGCCTGGTGAGTGGGCTGCGAGGCGAGCACGGGACTCGGCTTCGCCGGTGTCGACGGCGGCGAGGCCTTGCCGGATCACGATCTGCGGGGGCGCGACGCTGGAGGAACCGTGAAGCCGACATTCGTACTGGGCCGGATCGCGGGAGTCCGGGTCGGTGTGCACTGGAGCATCCTGGTCATCTTCACGCTCATCGCACTCGGGCTGGCCGAGGGACGGTTGCCCGATGCGCACCCGGGGCGCGCCTGGTGGGTGTACTGGCTGGTGGGGCTGCTGACCGCCGCGGTCTTCTTCGCGTCTCTGCTCGCCCACGAACTGGCCCACGCCGTGGTGGCCAGGCGCAACAAGGTGGCAGTGGACGACATCGTACTGTGGCTTCTGGGCGGCGTGGCCAGGCTCAGGTCGGAGGCGTCCACGCCCGCAGCCGAACTGCGGATCGCCGGCGTCGGACCCCTCGTGAGCCTGGCTCTGGGGGTGGGCTTCGCGCTGGCCGGGTGGCTGGTCGGCACGGCTGCCGGGCCCGGGCTGGCGAGCGAGGCGCTGTTGTGGCTCGCGGTGATCAATCTCCTGCTGGCTCTGTTCAACTCTGTCCCGGCCGCTCCACTGGACGGAGGCCGACTGCTGCGCGCTTTCCTGTGGTGGAAGACGGGAGACCGGGCACGGGCCACGGCCGGTGCGGCAGCGGCGGGGCGCGGGTTCGGCTGGTTCCTCCTCCTGATCGGCCTGCTGTTGTTCGCGCGCGGTGACGTGGTCGGCGGGCTGTGGCTGGTCATGATCGCCTGGTTCCTGATCGCCGCCGCGACCGCGGAGGGGCAGCAGGCGCAGTTGCGGATGGTGCTGGCGGGTGTACCGGTGCGGTTCGCCATGACGCCCTCCCCGGTCACCGTTCCCGCCGGGTTGACCATTGCGGAGCTCCTGGCCGATCCCCGCTACCGCTATCGCCACTCGGCTTTCCCCGTCATCGGTGATGACGGACGCTCCCTGGTGGGGCTGCTGACGCTTGCCACGGCAGGGCGGGTGGCCGAGGGGCAACGCGACGTGACGAGGGTTCGGGAGGTGATGGTCCCGCGGTCCGGCGTCACCGTCGTCGGCCCGGACGACCAGTTGGCCGAGGTACTGCCGCAGATGCTGGCGGGAGGCGGGCAGCGTGCCCTCGTCGTCGACGAGAGCGGCAGCCTGGTCGGCATCGTCGCGTCCTCGGACATCAGCCGCACCGTGGCCTGGCTGATGACCGCTCCCGCCAAGCGGCGCCCACACAGCGGCGGTGCCTAAAGATGTGCCCTGAGCAGCAGCGGGTTCCCCACGGAGCGGCGCTTGGCTTCCCGGATCCGCTTCGTCGGGACCGCATGGCCCCGCGGCGGCGCAGGAGAGTGTGCCGTCATGGTCACCCCTGGGGTCACGGTGCTTCCCGAGGCGGTGTGCCGTGGTGCTGTGGGACGACTGCGACGGGGCAGAGGGCATGATGCAGGGCTCGGTGGGCGATCCTGCCCAGTTCCATGCCGATCGGGCCGCCTGACCGCCGTGCGCCGACGATCAAGAGGTCTGCTGCGGCCGACCGCTCGGTGAGCACCCTGCGTGCGGTGCCTTCGAGTGTGGTGCGGCGGAGCCGTACCTGTGGATGTTCCCGGGCCGCGGTTTCCACGGCTTTGTCGAGGAGCGTTCTCGCCCGCTCCTCGTGGTCGCGGGGGGCGTCGTCGGGCAGGACCATGTGGTCGACCGGTTCGTGTGGTGAGCGTCGCCAGGCGCAGACGACGTCGAGTTCCGCGTCCCGTGCGGCGGCCTCGCGGAAGGCGAACCGTACGGCTGGAGAGTCCACGTCGTAGGGGCCTGTGCCGAGCAGTACGCGCCCGTGGCGTGCTTCCAGGGCGTGTCGGTCCCCGCGCACGACGATGACCGGGCCGGAGGACCTGGCGGCCACGACGAGGGCCACGGAGCCGAGCAGAAGGTCGGCGAGTTCCCCGCGTCCGCGCGAGCCGAGGACGACGGCGTCTGCCGTGCGTCCCTCGCGCAGCAGAGCGCTCGCGGCGTCCTCGGCCGTGATGTCCGTCGTGACCTGCAGGCCGGGTGTGCGGCGCCGGACGCGCGCGGCGCCGACCGCCACGATGTTCTCGGCGAGGACCTGTTCGGAGGGACGGTCCAGGCTCCAGGCTGGTACGGCTCCCTCGTACCGCTCCCAGAACGAGGCGTACACGATGCGCAGGGGGAGCGCGAGTCGTACTGCCTCGTCCGCGGCCCAGTCCGTCGCGGTGAGACTGGAATCGGAACCGTCGACGCCCACGACAAGGGGAGCCAGGGTCTTCATCATCCCCACCGCCTCTCGAGACTCGGATCGACTCACCGGCACGTTCGCACCAGCCCGAGACGGCCGCCCGGGCCCCGCCCTCAACTGGTAGGGGAAGCCACGGCCGAGTGGAAGCACTCAGTTCCATTCTCGCCCCGCAGCGGCGAGGCGCCGCCCGGGCAACTCCCCTCACCCCTTCGGACGCCTTCGTAGAGTGACTGCCCCATGACGCGAGGCGATGGTGAGGGCGAGCCAGCTCACCCAGCCGATCGGCTGCAGCACCCAGTAACTCGCGATCCGGTACAGGAGCGTGAGCGCGATGGCCTGATCCGCGGGGAGCCCGTAGAGGACCAGGAGCGCGGCGAGGCTGGTCTCGATGACTCCGAGGCTGCCGGGTGTGAGCCGCAGGGCCCCCGTCATCTGGGTGAGGGTGTAGGCGATCAGTGTCCCGGGCCAGGGCAGCGTGATCCCCAGCCCCCATGAGCAGGCGATGAGGCAGGCCACGTCCAGAATCCAGTTCGAGACGGCCAGGGCGAACGGCGCCAGCCATGGGCGGATACCGGGCCTGCTCACCCGAACGTGTCGGACGAGGTGGGACAGCCCCTCCTCGATGTCCCACATGCGGGGGGTGCGGACTCCGATCCTTCGCCACAGGCGCCATGCGCGGCGCCGTGAGGAAGGAAACCGTGACAGGGCCACCACCGCGGTGGCGGCGAGCACGAGGGCCACCGTCAGCCAGAGCACGGCGGAGCGCAGACCGGCGCCGGGCCCCGATGCGCTGCCGGCAAGGACACCGACCAGCAGCAAGAAGAACAGGGCGAGAGCGGACAACAGGCCGGAGACCGCGAGGACGGACCCTGCGAGCACCAGCGATACGTGTCGGCGCCGCAACTGCCCGAACAGCCACGCAGCGGCGAACGCCGCACCACCGGGGAGTGCTCCAGCCACCGCGTTGGCTGCGGCGACCATGGCGCCCATCAGGGCGAATCCCAGACGGGCGCCACCCAGTTTCAGCAGCCACCATTGCATCGCCGCCGTACACGTCAGGGACAGCACCTCAAGCAGGGCGCCCAGTACCAGCCACGCCGGTGGCACCGCCCCCATCAGGTGGAGGGCCGAGGCGATGTCGTGGCGCCGGTTCACAGCGGCGGCCGCGGCAGCCGTCACGAATACGGCCGACAGCAGCCACCACAACGGGTGACGGGCCGATGCGGGCAGCGGCCGGAGAACCGGTTGCCCGGTACCGTCCGATTCGCCAGTTCCATGCGCCATACAGGCCACGTTACGGACGGGCTCGCCGTCGGCGCGGCATACCGTCCGCCGCGCACCGGCCCGGCTCTGCGGATCAGGACGATTGCGGTGATGATCTCCGGCAGCGGGCGCGGCCCCGCAGGGTCAGCGCCCTCTCAAGGCACGACCGGTTCCGCCCGGGGCGGTCGTCGAATCCCCAAACACTCGGGCGCCGATGGTCCTGGCACTCTGTACCCGGCGTGTCTCTCCACTGCCGCAGCCCCGGCCTCTCCTCGCGGGCGGCTTCGGCGATCGTGGCGTCCGGGTGCACGGTGACGGTTGGGCTGGATATGAGCTCCTCGGCGAGCTCCGCTCCGGCTTGGGGGCCTCCGCCAGTTGCTCCGGAGATCTCGGGTTGTCCCGCCGGAACTCCGCCTTGGGTAGAAGATCGGCCTCGGAGACGACGCCCACGACGTCTCCTTCGCCCTCCAGCACCGGCTGGGCGCTGACCTTCCACTGATCCATCAGCTCGACTATGTCCTTGTACGAGGCCTCGCGGCCCACGGCGATGGCCGTATGCGAAATCACGTCGCTGATGGCCCAACGGGTTGCGTGCAGTACCGGCTCCTTGGATCCCGCTCTCGGTCCGTGGCGGCTCACAGCGTGCTGCCACTCCCGTGGGGGGCGTACAGGTCGAGCAGGCGAATCCGTGCGGAGAGAAGCCGGTGGGCGAGTACCTGACCCACCCAGTGGCCGATCGCGGACCCGAACGCCGGGTCTGCGTCCATCATCATCCGCACGGCCGCGGCGTCGAACTCGTGGGTACGTACAGGTGTCATCGCCTCGGCGCCGAAGTGCCATGTGTAGGGGCGGAACAGCCAGGACCAGCCGACCAGCTCACCGGGACCGAGGCTCTCGATCACCGCAGGTTTCGTGCCGGGCACCTTGACGTCGAGAGTGACGGTGCCGGTCCGCACGATCCAGAACCGGTCTGCAGGGCCTCCTTCGCTGAAGATCCGTGCTCCCTCCACGAAGTTCACCTCGTGGGCCACGCTCATCAGCCGTGTACGGTGCTCCGCCGAGAGGGCGGCAGTGATCCGGATGGGAGAAGGGGTGCTCATGGCGGCCTCCGTTCGAGTCCGTTTCCAGTCTTGCTCAGAGGTCCCTCGCCGGGCATGGGCCGACCGGCCCCACAGGTGGCCCAATCAGACCCGCACGAAGTGCAGCCTTCTCCGAATGCGGCGCGCAGGGGCTCGCAGAGACCCGGCAGGTCCAGGTGGAAGCGGCCGGGACCGGATACCGTCCACCGGTACGCGCACGCAGGGGATTGGATGGCAACGGGAGCTGTGGTCACCCGGCGCTGGCCGAGCGGCCCTGGTGAGGGTGTCGTCAGGCGCGGCGTGCCGACGTCCGGCAGGCTGTTCTCTGCCATGCTTGCGCGGTTGCGAAAGCTGCCGCGGCTGCGGTCCTCGGGATGCCGCGGCCGACGCGGCCGACGGTTCGGCCGGCCGCAGGAGCGGGAGCTCGACATGAGTGAAAGAGCGCTGGAGCAGACGGAGCAGGCTGTCCGCCGTGTGGCGCACGTGCTTCGGCTGGCTCACGCCGCCGTAGGCCGGGCGACAGGCTTGCTGGCGACGCCCGAGGCCGGGCTGGAGCAGGGGATGATCACCCTGAGCGGAGCGCTGGGCGAGCTCCGGCAGGAGACGGACGAGCTGGTCGCGGCAGATACTTCCATCGGAACGATCGAGGAGGCAGACCTCCGATCCCTGGTGACGGACATGTACGTCGGCCAGGACGCGGGGCGCATCGATCTGCTGATCCGTCAGGTCGGTGACATCGCGTGGGCGCGCCGGTCGAGGCAGCCTCTTCCCGACGAAGTGCGGTTCCGCGTACGTGACATGGGTGATGACTGCCTTGCATTGGTCGGACGGGCGGCTGATGTCGTTGAGCTGTCCGCGCCTCATGCGGTCATGGACAGGCAGGTGGAGGACATCGACCGTCGCCAGCAGGAGCTCTGTCGCGTCCTGCTGTCCAGCAGGGACTTGCTCACCACCCGTGACGCCGTCGACGCGGCGGTCCTCGGCCGCTGCTACCAGGAGTGCGCCCAGAGATCCGTTGCCGTGGCCCGTCACATCGCCCTGCTACAGGAGACAGCACCAGGGCGGTGAGCAGGCCGGCCGGCGGGTCAGGGCAGGCCGGCCACAGCGGTCTGCTCCACGATCAATTGCCACACGCCCTTGTGCAGGACCACGTTGCCGTGGGTGACCAGCATTGCCGCCTGGACGGGGTCGGCCGGGTCGATCAGCACTTCACCGTCACATACGAGGTGCCCGAGTAGTGCCGTGACGTTGTGCGAGTATGCCGCGGAAGCCGCTTGGGGGATGCGCTCCGGGAGTCGGCCGGCGCCGATCAGGGTGACGCCGGGGCCCACGGTCGTCGTGGACTCCGGCAGAACGCCTTCGACGTTTCCGCCGTCCGGTCCGACGGCGGTATCGATGATCACGGAGCCTGGCCGCATGCCCGCCATGGCCGGTGCCGTCACCAGCACCGGTGGCCGTAGGCCCCGGCGTGGGCGGACCGTGGTGATGACGATGTCGGCACCGGCCACCAGACCGGACGATGTCGGACCGTACGGCGGAACAAGATCGCTGACGGCTACGGTCGCCCCCAGGAGACGGAGGATGTCTGCAGCCTGCCGGGCAGCGGCATCGGAGCCGAGGACCAATGCCCGAACCGCCCGGGGAGCGGCGGGAACAATCGTGCCCGACAGGGGATGCCCGAACCGGTCGGCTGCCAGCAGCGCCGCCTTGTAGCCGGCGAGCCGGTCCTGGGAGGCGACGGCGTCCATGGGCCGGGCCAGTACCGAGGTGTCGGGAGCCAGGTCCAGCCCGATGGCGGTCACGCCCTCGTCCGCCCACCGCCGCACGTCGAACGGAATGCGCAGGGGATCCAGGAGCGCGATCAGAACCTGTCCGTGGCGAAACCGGTGCCCCGCCGGGAAGGCGGGCGGTCGTACGCCCACGAGGATGTCCGCGCGATGGAGCAGTTCGTCGCGCGTCGCGACCCGCGCACCCGACTGCCGGTAAAGGGGGTCGGGCAGCCAGGAGGCTGCTCCGGCCCCCGATTCCACCAGCACTTCCAGCCCGAGCGCCTGCACCGCGCCCACGGCGTCCGGCACCAGGGCAACGCGACGCTCCCCGGGCGCGGTCTCCCCGCACACGCCGACGATCATGGGAGCCGTCACTGCTGCACCACCCTCCGAACGCGTTCCCCGTTCAGTATGGATCTCGCTCAGGGCGAGTCGCATGGTCACTGAGCGCGCCGCACGGGTAATGCTGGGTACATGGCCCCCAGTGTCGGTCTCGGATGGCAGTTCTGGGTCGACCGAGGAGGTACGTTCACCGACATCGTGGCCCGCTCCCCGGACGGCGAACTGCTGACCCGCAAGATCCTTTCGGAGAATCCGGCCCGCTATCGCGACGCGGCCGTCGCGGGAATCCGCGCGCTGCTCGGCCTTTCCGAGCAGGAAGGGATTCCCGTCGGCGCGATCGATGCGGTGCGGATGGGTACCACGGTGGCGACCAATGCCCTGCTGGAGCGTGCTGGTGAGCCGACCGCACTGGTGATCACCCGCGGCTTCCGGGACGCCCTGCGCATCGGCTACCAGAACCGCCCCCGGATCTTCGAGCGGGAGATCGTCCTCCCCGAAGCCCTGTACGAACGGGTGGTCGAGGTCTCCGAACGCGTCACCGCCGACGGCACGGTGCTGACCCCGCCCGATCTGGAGGCCCTTGCAGCCGAGTTGAGGAGCACGTACGCCGACGGGATTCGCGCCGTGGCGGTCGTCTGCATGCACAGCAGCCTCCACCCCGCACACGAGCAGGCGATCGGTGCCCTGGCCGAGCGAATCGGCTTTCCACAGATCTCGTTGTCCAGCGAGGTCAGTCCGCTGATGAAGCTGGTCCCGCGTGCGGACACCGCTGTGGTCGACGCCTACCTCTCTCCCGTCCTGCGCCGCTACGTACACCGGGTGGCCGATGAACTGCGCGGCGTTCGGCTGATGTTCATGCAGTCCAACGGCGGTTTGGCCGAGGCGGGACACTTCCGCGGCAAGGACGCGATCCTGTCCGGTCCGGCCGGCGGCATCGTCGGTATGGCACGCATGTCGCAGCTGGCGGGCTTTGAGAAGGTCATCGGTTTCGACATGGGAGGCACTTCCACCGACGTGTCCCATTTCGCCGGCGGGTACGAACGGGTGTCGACCTCCCAGGTGGCGGGAGTCCGGATCCAGGCGCCGATGCTGGACATCCACACCGTCGCGGCCGGCGGCGGGTCCGTCCTGCACTTCGACGGCATCCGCTACCGGGTGGGACCAGACTCGGCCGGAGCGGCCCCCGGCCCCGCCTGCTATCGCGCGGGGGGCCCGCTGACCCTCACCGACGCGAACGTGATGCTCGGTCGCGTGCAGCCGGCCCACTTCCCGCGCGTCTTCGGGCCCGACGGCGACCAGCCCCTGGACCACGAGGTCGTACGACGGCTCTTTACCGAACTCGCCGGGAAGATTCAGGCGCATACCGGCGACCGGCGTTCGCCGGAGCAGGTGGCCGAAGGCTATCTGCAGGTGGCGGTGGCCAACATGGCGACCGCCGTCAAACGGATCTCCGTGCAGCGTGGCCACGACGTCACCGAGTACGCGCTGACCTCCTTCGGCGGAGCAGGCGGCCAGCACGCGTGCGCCGTCGCGGACTCCCTCGGCATCCGCACTGTCCTCGTACCGCCCATGGCCGGAGTACTCTCCGCGCTCGGCATCGGACTCGCCGACACCACTACCCTGCGCGAGCAGTCGGTGGAACTTCCCCTCGAAGAGCCGAGCATGGCGCGGATCCTCGCTGTGGCGCGCGAACTGGAAGACGCCGCCCGCGCCGTGCTCCACGACGAGGACGTCCCCGCCGACCGAATCCAGGTGTCGCGGCAGGCACGGTTGCGGTACGACGGCACCGACACGACCGTCACGGTGGCACTGGCCGACCCCACCGCCATGACAGCGGAATTCGAGCAGAACCACCGGGCGACGTACTCGTTTCTCCTGGACCGCCCCGTCATCGTCGACGCACTCTCGGTGGAGGCGACGGGACTGACCCGGCAGCCCGATCTAGGCCGCCTTACCCCGACCGGAACGGCTGACGACGGCGCGCAGGAAGCGGACTCCGTACCGCTCCATACTGGCGGAACCTGGCGCGATGTCCCCCTGCGGCGACGGGAGTGTCTGGGACCGGGCGCCGTCGTGGCCGGTCCGGCCGTCATCGCCGAGGCCGACGCCACCACCGTTGTCGACCCCGGCTGGCAGGCGACCGCGACCACCACAGGTCATCTGCGTCTCGAACGAGTGGTCGGTCTTGCCGAGACCGGGGTCGAGACCAGGGTGGACCCCGTCATGCTGGAGATCTTCAACAGCCTCTTCGTGTCGATCGCCGAGCAGATGGGCGGCCGTCTGGAGGCAACGGCTCAGTCAGTCAACATCAAGGAACGACGGGACTTCTCCTGCGCGCTCTTCGACCCGGATGGCAATCTCGTTGCCAACGCCCCGCACATCCCGGTGCACCTGGGCTCGATGGGCACCGCCGTCAGCGAAGTGATCCGCCGCCGCCACGGTGCGATGCGGCCCGGCGACGCCTACGCGGTCAACGACCCGTACCACGGCGGCACTCACCTGCCCGACATCACCGTGGTCACTCCGGTCTTCGACGAGCGGGGCGGGAGGGACAGGGCCCCTGGCACGGAGATCCTCTTCTTCGTCGCCTCACGTGGTCACCACGCGGAGATCGGCGGCCTGACACCGGGATCCATGCCGTCGAACAGCCACGAGATCGACGAGGAAGGAGTCCTCTTCGACAACTGGCTGCTCGTCGAGAACGGCAGGCTCCGGGAGGACGAGACGCTGCGACTGCTGACGGAGGCGCCCTACCCGTCGCGAGACCCGGCAACCAACCTCGCCGACCTGCGGGCCCAGATCGCCGCCAACCGCAAGGGCGTCGAGGAGGTCGGCAAGATGATCGACCACTTCGGCCTCGACGTGGTGCGCGCCTATATGCGCCACGTCCAGGACCACGCCGAGGAGGCCGTCCGCCGCGCGCTCGTCTCCCTCGCCGACGGCGCGTACCGCTACGAGATGGATTCCGGCGCAGTCATCTCCGTACGCATCACCGTGGATCGCGAGCAGCGGTCGGCAACGATCGACTTCACCGGTACATCGCCACAGCTGGAGACGAACTTCAACGCGCCGACAGCCGTGGTGAACGCGGCAGTCCTGTACGTCTTCAGGACGCTGCTGGCCGAGGACATCCCGCTCAACGACGGCTGCCTCAGGCCACTGCGCATCATCGTCCCAGCCGGATCAATGCTCGCGCCGGTCTACCCCGTGGCCATCGTCGCAGGGAACGTCGAGACCTCGCAGGCGATCACCGGGGCCCTCTACGCCGCGCTGGGCGCCCAGGCAGAGGGCAGCGGCACGATGAACAACCTCACCTTCGGCAACGAACGCCACCAGTATTACGAAACCATCGCTTCCGGCTCCGGCGCAGGACCGGGGTTTTGCGGGGCGTCAGCGGTGCAGACCCACATGACCAACTCCAGGCTCACCGACCCCGAGGTTCTCGAGTGGCGCCTTCCGGTGCTGCTGGAGGAGTTCTCCGTACGCAGCGGCAGCGGCGGCGAGGGTCGTTGGCGGGGCGGTGACGGCACCGTACGCAAGATCCGCTTCCGCGAACCGATGACGGTCAGTACCCTCTCCGGCCACCGCAGAGTCCCGCCTTACGGCATGGCCGGCGGAGCCCCCGGCGGGCTGGGCGTCAACCACGTGGAGCGGGTCGACGGAACCTCCGTCCCGATGGCAGGCTGCGACTCCGTCGAGGTCCGGACCGGCGATGTGCTCGTGGTGGAGACCCCAGGAGGAGGCGGGTACGGCGAGCCGGGCCGAGAGGGAGAGCGATGATCTGGATGTCATCTGGATGTCAGGGGGCGCGGGCGGGCCCTCATGCGGCGATCAGCCGATCGGTCACCTCCGCTACCCCGTCGATCTTGCGGATTTCGGCAAGGATCCTGCCCACGTCGGTTCCGCCAACAGAACCGGTGAGCGTACTGCCCCGCGTGTGCCGAGACCTGGACGGTGTCCGCGGCTTCCGGCGCCGTGGAGCGGACCACGGCCTCGATCTCGGTGCGCAACCCGGCGTCACCGACCAGGGCATCGAGCAGGGCGTGCCGGAGGACCGTTCCCACCAGGTGTCCCTCGTGGTCGACGACAGGGAGGCGCTTGAGGCGGGACAGGCATGCCGGCCAGGCCGCCTCGGCCGCGGTCGTGCCAGGCCGGACGGTATGGCCGGAGAGGTCATGAGCCGTTCCGCCGTCTCCTTGCGTGCTTCGTGACCCAGAGGTACTTCGCGGTACCGGGCCAGGGCCCCGGGCAGGGGGCCGGTACCCTCCACGGCGGCCCTCACGAGGAGGTCGGCTTCCGAGACCACGCCGATCACCTCGTCCTGAGGGTCCAGGACGGGCAGCGACCCGGCGTGTTCACGGGACAGCGCCCGGGCCACTTCGGTGAGGGGCGTGTCGCCGCGCACCGATGGGGCTGCGGCGTTCATGATGTCGCGCACCAACAGAACCTCGGCCGGGATTTCGGGCTGGGACGCCGGGGGCTCGTTGGCGTCGCTCTTGGAAACCGTCGGCACTGGCTGTGCCTGCCGCCCTCCGCGCGGCCACATCGGCCACGGCACCCACATAACGCAGCAGCGAGTCCTGCTTCTGTGACTCGTCGGGCCGCAACGCGTACGCCGGCGCGCCCCGGCTGGCCTCGCTGGTGGCAGAGAAAACTTCTCTTGTTCTTTCATCCTCTGCTCCTGGCTTCGCGTGTCGGGGTGGTTCATGACCAGCACCGGGCGTTGGTCTCGACCACCCTGTGGCGGCGGGGGATACCGGTGGGGTCGGATGGAATGGAGAGTGCCGGGAAGCCCAGCCCCGCGTTTCCCACGATCCGGCGCCCGCCGAACGGACGGCCAGTGCCGGACGGTCCCTTTCCAGAGCCGCGCGTCCCATGCTCGGCCTCAGGACCCCGGAGCGTGGTGAGGCTGCCTCCATAACGGCCGAGGGAACTCCCCAACGGGGAGGGATGACAAACCCGGGATGCAAGCATCTGACCACCGACGCAACGGATCACCGATGGCCGTAACGGGCGCGGGCACCTTGGTGGGAGGCCGGGCCCCGCACATCACTCGGTGCGGTGCCGTGCGCCGTTTGCCCCGTGGCACAGGACGTCATCCCGCGAGTGGGGCAGGCTGTGCCTGGAGACCCCCGGAGAAGGAAGCGGGTCCGTATGAAGCCGCTCGCCGGCACGGCGGTCATCGGGATCGGCAACGAGTTCCGGCGCGATGACGGGGTGGGGTGGGCCGCCATCGCTTTGCTGCGCGCGCGGAAAGCGCAGCGACCTCTCCCGTCCGGCACTGAGCTCGCACAGTGCGACGGAGACCCCGGCCGGCTGATCAGCCTCTGGGAAGGCAAGGCCCTCACCTTCGTCGTCGACGCCTGCTTCCCACCTGCGGCGCAGCCTGGGCGGACCCACCGGTGGTGTGTGGCTCCCGGCGAGATGCCGCACCCGGCTGCCGCAGGCAGGCAGAGCACCCACGGGCTGGGGCTCGCCGAGGCTCTGTGCCTCGCCGACAGTCTCGGGCGCGGCCCCGGCCTCCTCATCGTGTACGCGGTCGAGGGAGCGGACCGCTCGCTGGGCACGGGGCTCACCCCGGCGGTGGCGGCCGCCCTGCCGCATCTGGTCCGGCACATCGAGGAAGACGTCCGCAAACACGGCGAGCGGACTCGCCGGACCAGGTTCGAACCCGGGAGCCCGCAGGTCTGACATGCTGCCGGATCTAGGCACGTGGAGACCGAGAGGTGGACCATGACCGACGCTTCGGATGCCGGAGCCGTCCTCGACCACCAGACCGAGGCGGTTCTCGACCGCGACGGTCTGGCCGCGCTCGTGCGGGTCCTGAAGGCGCGCGGACGCACGGTGATCGGCCCGACCGTGCGCGACGGCGCGATCGTCCTCGCCGAGCTCGACTCCGCCGATGCGCTTCCCTACGGGTGGGGGGTCGAGCTGGAGGCGGGGCAGTACCGGCTCCGCCGCCGCGAGGACGGGGCCGTGTTCGCGCACAGCGCGGGGCCCCAGTCGTGGAAGTCGTTCCTGCATCCGGAGCGAGTCCGCCAGTGGTCCGCGGACCGCGGCCCGGACGGTGCGCCGGTGGTCCGCGAGGAGAAGCAGGAGAGCCTTTCGTACGCGTTCCTCGGCGTGCGGCCCTGCGATCTGCGTGCCATTCAGATCCTGGACCGGGTGATGAGCGGGGGCAGGTACCGGGATCCCGCCTACCTGTCCCGGCGGACGGGTGCTTTCCTGATCGCGGCCGAGTGCACCGAGCCGGGTGCCACCTGCTTCTGCGTTTCGATGGGGAGCGGGCCGGCCGTCGACGCCGGGTACGACCTCGCCCTCACCGAGGTCGTGGACGATGCCGGCCACCGGTTCCTGTGCCGGAGCGGGAGTGAGGAGGGAGCCGCGGTCCTCGCGGAACTGCCGGGGCGGAGCGCCGATGGCTCCACCCGAGCGGCCGCAGCCCAGGCCGTGAGCGCCGCCGCCGAACGCATGGGCCGCTCGATGCCGCCGGTGGACCTGCGCACGCTGATGCGGGACAATCTGGAAGCGGAGCGCTGGGACGACGTCACCGCCCGGTGCCTCAGCTGCGGCAACTGCACCATGGTCTGCCCCACCTGCTTCTGTACCACCACGGAGGACGTCACCGACCTGACCGGCGATCATGCCGAGCGCTGGCGCCTCTGGGACTCCTGTTACGACCTGGACTTCTCGCTCCTCCACGGCGGCCCGGTCCGGTCCACCCCGCGCAGCCGCTACCGCCAGTGGCTCACTCACAAGCTGGGTACCTGGCACGACCAGTTCGACAGCTCCGGCTGTGTCGGATGCGGCCGGTGCATCGTCTGGTGTCCCACGGGCATCGACCTCACCGAGGAAGCCCACGCCCTGCACCAGGAAGCCACGCAGCGGGAGAGCACGCCGTGACCTCGCATCCGGTTGGGTCTCCGGGCGAGGGGGTGTTCACCGCTCTGACTGCGGAGCACCGCGGGAAGCTGATGGCCCTCGCCCGGGAAGTCGCCCTTCCGGGCGGCACGCGGATCTTCGAGGAGGGGGAGAAGGCCGACCGCTTCTGGGTCATCCGCTCGGGCACGGTCGCGCTCGATGTCCACATGCCCGGCCGGGGGCGAGCGGTCGTCGAGACCATCGGTGCGGGCAGCCTGCTCGGCTGGTCATGGCTGTGCCCGCCGCGGCAGTGGCACCTCGCGGCCGAGACCCGGGACCCCGTCCGCGCCTGGGAATTCGATGCCGCCGCGGTCCAGGACCTGTGCGCCGAGGACACGGCGCTGGGCCTGTCGCTGGTCACCGTCGTCGCCGAGACCATCGGCGACCGGCTTCGAGCCACCCGCACCCGGCTGCTCGACCTGTACGGACCGCAGGGGAGCGGGCCGGTGCCATGACCCTCACGCCCCTCTCCTACCGTGTAGTGGACCGCCGCGACGAGACGCACGACACGGTCACGCTCGTACTGGAACCCGCCGCGGATGCCCTGAAGCCCTTCGCACCCGGCCAGTTCGCCATGCTGTACGCGTTCGGTGTCGGCGAGATCCCGGTGTCCGTGTCCCGGATCACGGACGGGCACCGGCTCACGCACACGGTCCGCGCCGTCGGGGCCGTCTCCCGCGCACTGTGCGGCCTGCGGACCGGCGGGTGGGTCGGCGTGCGCGGCCCCTTCGGCACTGCCTGGGACTCGGCCGCCGCTCACGGCAACGACCTGCTCGTCATCGCCGGAGGCATCGGGCTCGCTCCGCTCCGTCCCCTCGTCGACGCGGTCTTGGCCGAGCCCCGGGCGTTCGGGCGCTTGAACGTCCTCGCGGGCGCCCGGACCCCCGCCGATCTGCTGTACGGGGACGAGTTCCCCGCCTGGGGAAAACCGTTCGGCGCCGTCACGGTCGACCGGCCTTCCGGCGGCTGGACCGGCCGGGTCGGCGTCGTCACCACGCTGCTCCACGAGGCCCGGTTCACACCGTCGGAGACGGTCGCCTTCGTCTGCGGTCCCGAGGTGATGATGCGCGCGACCGCACGGGCGCTGATCCACCAGGGGGTACGCCCCGACCGCATCCGGGTCTCCCTCGAACGCAACATGCGCTGTGCCACCGGCCACTGCGGACACTGCCAGCTCGGATCCCTGCTGCTCTGCCGCGACGGCCCGGTCGTCGGCTACGACCAGGCCGAGCCCCTGCTCACCGTCCGGGAACTGTGAGATGAGCGCCCCCACCACACGCCAGCCTCCTGCCCGTCCCCGCCTCGGCGTGTTCAAGTTCGCCTCCTGTGACGGCTGCCAGCTCACCCTCCTCGACTGCGAGGACGAACTGCTCGGCATCGCCGCCGAACTGGAGATCGCCCACTTCCTGGAGGCGTCCAGCGAAGCCGCGCCCGGCCCGTACGACCTCGTCCTCGTCGAAGGGTCGGTCAGCACACCTGAGCACGTGGAGCGCATCCGGCGCATCCGCGCCGAAGCCCGCCACCTCGTCACCATCGGTGCCTGCGCCACGGCGGGCGGCGTGCAGGCGCTGCGCAACTACGCCGATGTCGAGGGGTACCTGGCGACCGTCTACGCCCGCCCCGACTACATCGAGACCCTCGCGACCTCCACGCCGGTCTCGGCCCACGTACCCGTCGACTTCGAACTGCGCGGCTGTCCCATCGACCGCGGTCAGCTCGTGGAGGTCATCACCGCGTTCCTCGCCGGACGCAAGCCTGCCATCCCGAACCACAGCGTCTGCTTCGCCTGCAAGCGGCGCGGCAACGTCTGCGTCACTGTCGCCCACGGCACACCCTGCCTCGGCCCCGTCACCCACGCGGGCTGCGGGGCCCTGTGCCCGACCTACGGGCGCGGCTGCTATGGCTGCTTCGGGCCGGCCGGAACCACGAACCTTCCCGCGCTGGTCCCGCTCATGCAGCGTGACGGGATGAGCGAGGAGGACATCGGCAGGTTCCTGCACACCTTCAACGTGACCGCCTTCACCGCCGTGGAGGAGCAGGAGCAGCCCGGCACGACCGACGCGGATGGCCTCGGATGAGCGATCCCACGCCCCGGACCCAGGAGCTTCGCATCTCCTCGCTCGCCCGTGTCGAGGGCGAGACCGCGCTGCACCTGAGGATCCACGACCGCACCGTCGTCGAGGCGCGGCTCAAGATCTACGAGCCACCGCGGTTCTTCGAAGCCTTCCTCCGGGGTAGAGCACACACGGAGCCACCCGACCTCACCTCCCGCATCTGCGGGATCTGTCCCGTCGCCTACCAGATGAGTGCCTGTCGTGCCATCGAGGACGCGTGCGGCGTTGTCGTCGACGGACAACTGGCCGCCATTCGCCGCCTGCTGTACTGCGGCGAATGGATCGAGAGCCAGACGCTGCACATCCACATGCTGCACGCACCGGACTTCCTCGGCGAGGACGACGTGATCGGTCTGTCCCGCTCCTATCCGGAGCACGTCAAGCGAGGACTGCGCCTGAAGCAGACCGGCAACGTCGTGGTCGAACTGCTCGGGGGCCGGGCCATCCACCCTGTCAACGTCCGGATCGGCGGCTTCCACCGCGCTCCGACCCGCGCCGAACTCCGACCCCTGGAAGAACGGCTGCGCACCGCCCTCGACGACGCCTGGGACACGGTGCGCTGGGTCGCCGGCTTCGAATTCCCGGACGCCGCGTGCGACGCCGACCTGCTCGCCCTCGCCGAGACCGGCACCTACGCCATCGAGTCCGGCGTGCCCACCGTGCTCCCGTACGACGCGACGCTCCCGCCGTACAGCTTTCCCCTGCGGGACTTCACCGAGCACGTGGCCGAGGAGCAGGTCTCCCACTCCACCGCCCTCCACTCCCGGCTGGACGGCCGAAGGCATCTCACCGGCTCCCTCGCCCGCTGGGCGGTCAGCGGCCACCTGCTGTCCCCGCTGGCCCTGCAAGCGGCACGGGAGGCCGGACTGGGTGACCCCCCGTCGCGCGCGGGTGCCGGGCGGGGAGAGGTCTGCCGGAACCCGTACCGAAGCATCCTCGTCCGGGCGGTGGAAGTCCTGTACGCGGTGGAGGAGGCCCTGAGGATCATCACGGAGTACGAACGTCCGGCCCGCCCGTACGTGGAGGTGCCGGCCCGGGCCGGCCCCCGCCACGGTGCCACGGAGGCGCCACGCGGCCTGCTCTACCACCGCTACGCGTTCGACGACGGGGGGCGTGTCACGGACGCCCGCATCGTGCCACCGACCGCCCAGAACCAGGGCGCCATCGAGGAGGACCTGCGTCGGCTGGTCCAAGCCGGCCTCGATCGGGGCGAGGGCTCCGAGGCCGAGCTCACCCGGCTGTGCGAGCGGGCCGTCCGCAACCACGACCCGTGCATCTCGTGTTCGGCCCACTTCCTGGAACTGGACATCGAGCGAACCCACTGATCACGCTCTGGAAGAACGGCCTCCTGCGCGCTGCGGGGAGGCTTCGAGTGCTGCTCGGATGACATGCGGCCGTGTGCTCGGCGCGTTGGCACAGGTGGTTCGTCGAGTACCGCTTACGGTCGCTGCACGGCTACCGGCGCGAGCGCGGGGACGACAGGGCTCTGGGCCGCCGGATGGACACCTCACCGCCATTCCAGTCATCTACCAGACGGAGCAGTCGGCATGGAGCCAGTCGTCACCGTGGGCCTCGACGGCTCACCCGAGAGCCTTGCCGCCGCCCGTTGGGCGGCTGACGAAGCCGCCCGCCGCAAACTCACGCTGCGGCTGCTGCACGCGTGGCCCCTCCTGGCGCCGGAACCGACCCATGTTCCCGCCGAGATGGATCAGAACTACTGGGCGAAGCGGATCGTGCACAACGCGAAGGCGGAGCTCCAAGCGCGCCACCCGGGCCTGACCATCGTCGGCAACCTGGTCGCCGAGGATGCACAGGAGGCGCTGCTGAAAGCGTCGGCGGAGTCCGAGATGACTGTGCTCGGTTCGCGAGGACTGGAGCCCGTCGAGAGTTATTTCCTGGGCGACATCAGCATGCCCGTCGTGGCACGGGCCGAACGGCCGGTGGTCCTGGTGCGCGCCGGGACGCGCGATGAGGGTCCGCCGTCCGCTCCGGGCGCCTCGGGCGGCGTGGTGGTGGCACTGAAACTGCACGGTCCGTGCAACGACCTGCTCGCGTTCTCCTTCGCTGCCGCAGCAGCCCGGGGCGTGCCCCTTCGGGCCGTCCATGGCCGGAGCGTTCCCCTCCACGCTCACGCTCCCTGGGGCACGGACCATGACGTGACCGAGAAGATGAGGCAGGAGGCGCAGAAGCTCCTGAGCGACGCCCTTCGCCCCTGGCGCGAGAAGTTTCCGAGTGTGGAGGTGGCCGACAGCATCGGTCTTGAAAGCCCCACCAAGGCCGTGGTGCGGGCCGCCAAGGGCGCAGGGCTCCTGGTCGTCGGCCGCCGCATGCATCGACCCGCCCTGGCACCCCCACTGGGTTCCGTGGCCACCGCCGCGATCCATCACGCGCGCTGCCCCGTCGCCGTCATTCCCCATGACTGAGTCGAGCCACCACGAGGAGCTGCCGGTGCCGGCGCACCGCACCGACGCGTCCGCGCTCCGGACCGGCACCGGCCTCGATGCTCCGCCGCTCCCGCGCGCAGAGGTGTGCGAGACGCACACCGCGGTCCTGTTCTTCGTCGGCGACCGCGCCTACAAGCTCAAGAAGCCGGTCGACCTGGGGTTCCTCGACTACACGACCACGGCGGCCCGGCGGATCGTCTGCGAACGGGAGATCGCCCTCAACCGTCGCTTTGCCCCTGACGTCTACCTGGGGCTGGGCGAATTTCGCGGACCGGACGCCGACACGCCAGAACCTCTCGTGGTGATGCGTCGTATGCCGGCGGAACGCCGCCTGTCCCTGCTCGTGAGTGAAGGCGCCGACGTCGACGACGCCCTGCGGTCCGTCGCGCGCCTGCTGGCGGCCCGTCACGCGGACGCGCCCCGCGGCCCGGACATCGACGAGCAGGGCAGGCGGGACGCGCTGTCCGCGCGCTGGGAAGCGAGCTTCACGCAGGTCAGGCAACTGACCGAAGACGGCCGGCTGCTCGACGGGGTGGAGGAGATCGAGCGCCTGGTGCGTCGCTACCTCACCGGCCGCGAGACACTGTTCGACGCCCGTATCGAGCAGGGACGGGTGGTCGACGGCCACGGCGACCTGCTCGCCCAGGACATCTTCTGCCTCGACGACGGCCCCCGCATCCTGGACTGCCTGGAATTCGACGACCGCCTCCGCTACGTCGACGGACTCGACGACGCGGCCTTCCTCGCAATGGACCTGGAGCAGACGGGTGCCCCCGAGGCCGCGGCGCTCTTCCTCGCCCAGTACGGCGAGTACTCCGGCGACCCTGCGCCGCCGTCCCTGTGGCACCACTACGTCGCCTACCGCGCGTTCGTCCGGGCCAAGGTGTCCCTGATCCAGGCAGCTCAAGGCGCCCGCGGCGCGAAGGCGGCAGCACGGCGACTGGTCACCACGACGCTGCGCCATCTGCGCACCTCCACCGTCGGCCTGACCCTCGTCGGCGGCCTCCCGGGCAGCGGGAAGTCCACGCTCTCCGGCGCACTGGCCGATCGTCTGGGCGTCACACTGCTCAGCAGCGACCGCCTGCGCAAGGAGCTGGCAGGCATCCCGGCGGAGGAATCCGCGGCCGCCGACTACGGCGAAGGGCTGTACACGCCCGAGTGGACCGCGAGGACCTACGCCGCCCTGCTCGACCGGGCGTCCGCGCTGCTGTCCCTGGGCGAGTCCGTCGTCGTCGACGCCACCTGGTCCGAGGCGGGACAGCGTGAGGCTGCCCTGCGCATGGCCGAACGCACCAGTGCCGACCTGGTGGCCCTGCACTGCCAGGTTCCGGGCGAGGTGTCGGCCGCACGCCTGACCACCCGCGCCCCCGGAGCATCCGACGCCACCCCTGAGGTGGCCAAGGCCATGGCAGCCACGGAGCCGCCGTGGGACGAGGCCGTCCCCATCGACACCGGCGGCCCTTTGAATGCCGCCGTCATCCAGGCGATGGCGGCCGTACGCCCGTACGGCTCCGGCCAGGCCCCGGTCTTCCGCCGCCCCTACATGGAGCCGGACTGAGCAGCGTGGCGAGCCTGTGTGCAGTCGCCCGCTCGCCGCAACGAACGTCCTGTTCCAAAGGGCCCGGGCGAGCCGGTGGTCCCAACACGAAGCCAGGGCGGCTGATCACGACGACCGGGTGAATCAGGGTCTCTCCGGCATGACGCACGTGCAGGGGGAGGTAGTGCGGCCTCTATTGCCGGTGCCGGCCCGGCCGGAGAGAAGAAGCGCGAAGCGGACGGCCGCGGTGATCGCTTCGCCCTGCGGCAGATCTGTCTCGCCCCCGGCAAGAGCAGGTGCCGAATGCCTCCGGTGGACCCGCCCCTTGGCATGGCGCACAGTGGCACGTGACGCCGTACACCCGCTGTCTTGATCACGGAGGCTTTGTCATCACCCAGAGCACCCCTTCCGAACAGGACCGTTTGTCCCTCGTCGAAGCACAGGTGCAGACGCTCGCCCAGGCAGTGCGGGCACTGGCCGAAGGGTTGGAGGCCAACCCCTCACAGGAGACAGAAGGATCGGCCCACGCGGCGCGCGGCGCACGGCTGGCTCATGAGCGTCTCCTGGCCCAGGGCCTGTAGTGCCACTGGGAGGACCGCATGGTGGAAGGCGACGAGGGGGGGTAGGAGACGTCCACTCCCTCCTCATCGGCACAGCCGCTCGAGGAGCCGCCCAGTGGGCTGCTCCGGGGCTTTCCGTGGATCAGTAGAGGCTGGCGACGATTCGATCGTTCATGATGGCTTCCCCATGCATGGGGGATGACCGGGATCCACTTGACGGGCCACGTTCACCGTGAGGAGGGGATGGTTTGACCGCGCCGACGTGCTGACCGGCCGTGGGATCCGGAGGTACTCGACACGGTCGTTGGCTCGCTCAGGCTGAGGGCGTGTCGTCGATGGCGTATCCGAGACGTGAGGTGACGGAGACCACGCCGTCCACGGTCCGGCAGAGGCGTTCGATGAGTGGGATGAGGCTTTTGTAGTCGACCGTTCCTTGCAGCTCGACCCGGCCGTCGGTGACGCCCACGGTGATGGCCGAGGGGCTCTGGCGCAGGCTGAGGTCGAGCACGTCACCCATGATCTCGTGACGGATGTCCTCGTCGTCCCGCAGGAAGATCCGTAGCAGGTCCCGTCGGCTGACGATTCCGATCAGTACGTCCGCGTCGTCCACGACCAGGAGCCGCTTGACTCCTTGTGCTTCCATCAACCGGGCGGCTTCGGCGACGGTCCAGTCCGGCCGGGCACACACGGGGGGCGAAGACATCAACTCCTCGGCGCGCGTACCCGCGGCCTTGTCCTCCTGCCAGGCCTCCCGTTCGGGAAGTGACCCGAAGTAGTCGCTTTGGCCGGCGGACTTCGGCAGCAGGTCCCGTTCCGAGATCACGCCGAGCGGACGGCCGGCAGAGTCGACGACCGGGACGGCCGACACCTTGTGCTCCGTCAGGGTGCGGGCGATGTCCTTGAACGGAGCGTTGTTGGGGACGGTGACGACCTCGCGGGTCATCAGCTCGCGGACTTCCCGATGCTTCATGCTCTTCTCCTACCGCTCTGTGGGCGTTCGAGCGCCGACCGACACGTCGTCCTGTGCGTAGTCGAGCCGGTTGACCACGTCGACGACGCCGTCGACGCTCTGGCACAGGCGCAGCACGATGGGGACCAGGCTGCGCCGGCTTACGGTGCCGCTGAGGGTCACCAGCCCGTCGGTGACCTCGACGGTCAACGACGACGGGTTGAGCCCGAGGGTGTGGGTCACCACGTCTTCGAGGATTTCCTCCTGGATCGCGTGGTCCCTGCGAAGGAAGAGCTGAAGCAGGTCACTACGGCTCAGGATGCCGATCAGTCGGCCGGCGGCGTCCACCACGGGCAGCCTCTTGACCTGCCGCCCCCGCATGACTCGCGCCGCGCGGACGACGCTCCATTCGGTCTGTGCGGTGACGGCGGGGCTGGTCATGAGATCGGCGGCCGTGTTCGTGCCGCTGCCGGAGCTGCGCTTGCGCAGCAGGTCGGCCTCGGAGACGACGCCCACGGGGCGTTCGGCCTCGTCCACCACGGGCACGGCGGAGATGTCGAACTCTTTGAGCAGCCTTGCGATTTCCTTGAACGGCGTGCCCCGTTGGACGCTGACGGCTGTCGGGGTCATCAGGTCGGCGACGCTGCGGTGCCTCATCGTCGGCCTCCTTCACGTGCGGACTTCGGCGTCGAGGCGCACGGCCGTGACGTCCACGACGCCCGGTACGGTGCGTGCGACACGCACCAGCACGTCCTTCAGGGCCGGGTCGGGGATGGAGCCGTCCAGGTGCACGATGCCGTCGGCCACATGCACCTGGACCATGGCCGAGCCGGCGGGGATGAGCTCTGCCATGATCAGTTCGCGGAGCTCCTCGGCGATGTCGGCGTCGGGGCGGAGGTAGATCTTGAGGAGGTCGCCCCGGCTGACCACGCCGACGAGGCGGCCGTCGTCGTCGACGACGGGGAGCCGCTTGAGGTGGCTGCGGGCCATCAGGCGGGCGGCGCCGGGGATGGTGGCGTTCTTGGTCGCGGTGACCGCCGGTATGGTCATCAGCTGCCCGGCTGTGACTGCGCGGGACTCGTCCGCGCCCTGGGCCTTGAGCAGCAGATCCGCTTCGGACACCACGCCGGCGACCCGACCTTCCTCCGACAGGACGGGCAGGGCGCTGATCCGCCACTGCCGCATGGCCTCCACGATGTCCTTGAACGGTGTTCTGCGGTCGACGGAGATGACGGCATGGGTCATCACGTCCTCGACGGTGTGCAGGTGCTTCATGATGCCTCCAGAGCGGCGTCCTGATACGTCCGAGCGTCGCCACCTGTGCCCGCCTGGCGGCAGGGCCGTCCAGGGGATCACTTCGGGCTGATCAGCCCGGTTCTCCAGGTGACGGGCGTACTTTCATGAAATTGACGAAAAGGGTCCCTGGGAGCATGCGGAGAAGCGGCTGGCGGCCGTGCACCGCACGATCGGGATCCGCGAGAAGCAGGCGGAACTCTTTCCGCCCTGTGTCGCGGGGGTCAATGCGTGGCATGGCGAGGGTCGGCAACTGGAGACAGGTCGTCGATCGCGTAGCCGAGGGCTTGGTCCACGCTGACGACCCCGTCGACCGACTGGCACAGTTGTTCGACAATCGGAATGGTTGACCGCTCCTGGACCTGGCCGCTCAGGGAGACGACCCCTTCGTTTACGGTCACGGCAACGCCTCCCGGGGTCATCCTGAGCGTCCGGCCCAGTACGTCGTCGACGATTTCATCGCGGATGGCGTCGTCGCGACGGAGCATGGGGCGCAGCAGGTCGGTGCGGCTAACGATGCCCACCAGGGCTCCGGTGTCGTCGACCACCGGCAGACGCTTGACACCTCGCTCGTGCAGGAAGCGGGCCGTCTCGACGATGCCCCACTCCGGCCGGGCGGTCAGGACGGGGGTGGACATCAGATCGCCGGCGGTCCGGGCGTCCATGGAGGCACGGTCCATGGGCGCCGTGGTGTGCATGGGGTCGCGCCCTTCGGTATCGGGCAGGCCGGCTTGCCTGCGGAGCAGGTCGGCTTCGGAGACGATGCCGATCGGGTGGAGACGGGTGTCCACGACGGGCAGGGCCGAGACCCCGTTGTCGTCAAGGCTCCGGGCGACCGTCTTGAGCGAGGCTTCGGGGCTCGCCGTGGCCACGTTCCGGGTCATGACGTCTGCGACAGTGCGATGAGACATGGTCCGATCTCCTTGTGAGTGGGGCCGTCAGTCGTGAGCGATGACCGCGACGGGCGCCGCGGAGTGGTGCAGGACCGCATGGGCCACGGACCCCAGATGCACGCCCAGGGGCGAGCGGCGCAGATGGCGACCCACAACCACCAGGTCTGCCCTAGCCGCGGCCTGAACGAGCCGTGGATCGCACGCAGGGCGCAGCCGCGACGGGCGGCTTCCTCGAAGGCGAAGGTCAAGACCATGTCCGCTGCTTCGTGGATGTCGATCCCCAGGATGATCTCCCCGTACCGGATGGGCCGGGCTTCTTCGCTCTTGTCCGACACGCGTACGAGCACCACAGGCGTCTCGGTGGATACCAGTGTCGACAAGCTCACCGAGCCGATGAGGAATCCGACCAGGCCTCCCACCCCGCGGGAGCCGAGTACGAGCAGCCTGGCGTTCACCGCCTCCGCGGCGAGGGCTGCCGCTGGCCTGCCTGAGAGACATCTCGTCGAGGTCTCCAGCCCGGGATACCGGCGTCGCACGTCTTCCAATGCGTCGGTGAGCGCCTCGGCGGCCCAACGGTCGGCTTCTTCGCTGCCCAGCCCCGGTACCGCGGGACTGATCAGCCAGTCGACAGCGTGGACGAGCCTCAGCGGCACTTCCCGCAAGGCCGCCTCCCGGGCGCCCCAACGGGCCGCAGCCCGGCTCTCGGGAGTGCCGTCGACACCGACGGTCACATGGTGCTTCATGGCGAGACCTCCTTGGGCGCCGCGGGACGGCGGCCCTCTTCCAGCGTCACCTGCGGCGCGGTGACCGAGGAGGGGCCGAGTGGCCCCATGTGGGACCGATCAGCCCCCCGCTACTCCCCGGAGGTGCGGTCCGCGCAGCCATCCAGGGTGTTCACCGCCGGATAGTCGGTCTCGGGCAGGGCGAGACCGGTGCGCTCGCTCAGCGCCTCGATGAAATTTGAGGGAGTCGAGCTGTCGGCAAACCGCCGTGCGCCGGCGCGCCCATACTCGGGAGGGGGAGTGATCCGTCGCGGGCATCGTTCTCCGCGGCCGGGACAAGGCGTGTGTGAGGGCGAAGGCACACGTTCAGGAGGGCGGCCCGGGTGGTTCCTCGAGGACGCTCCACGCGACGGGACCGAGTAGGTCCGCCACCCGCTGGAAGACGTCCATCAGCAGGTCATCCACGGTCAGCATGCCCACCACCTGGCTTCCGTCCAGCACGGGCAGGCGGCGGACCCCAGTTCTCCGGAAGGTCCGGTACGCCTCGTGGATGTCGTCGGTCGCATTCACGGTGACGACTGGGGATGTCATCACCGCATCCACCGGCTCGCCCATATCCAGGCCCCCGGCCAGCGCGCGCAAGGCCAGGTCACGGTCGGTGACGATACCCCGAAGCGCCCCACCTTCCGTGACCACCACGGAACCGATCCCGTACTCGCCCATCTGCCGGGCCACCTCACCGACCGGTGTCCGCGGAGGAATCGTCACTGCTGGTGCGCTCATTCGATCGGATACGTTCATCGTTCAGCTGCTCCCTGAAGCCTGCAGCCCGTGGGGCAGCAGGAGGTTGGAGTTCATGCTGCGGCTTCGGTGTCCACGGGCCGTTCTGACAGCCGCCCTTCCAGCATGCCGTCGGTCAGCTGCAGGTGCGATGGCCAAGGGGGTTGAGGAGCCGAACGGCGTCGTGGGACAGGACGCAGTACTCGCTGCGGCAGTAGGCGACGACTTCGGAGCTGGGCGGCAGTTCCGCCTGGCCCGACGTGGCAGCGGGGACCCGTCCGGGTGAGAGAACCACGGCTGATCGGCGGGTGTGCAAGCGGTCATGGCCCTGCTCTCCCGAAGCTGCCGCGAAGTGTAATGTAACTCAGCGTGTCATGAGGGCCTTGGCCTCGGACTTCCAGCGTCGCCACCCGGAGTTCTCCCGCTCGGACTGCGCCATCCCCTCGAAGCGCAGCGCGCGGCGTGAACGTTGAGTACGCGTATCCGCTTCGGAGGTCGTGGGTGGGGTGCTGCGCCGCCCGGGCCGGCCCGGGCGGCAAACCGACAGGCACTACCTCGATGCCAGCCCGTGTATCCGGCCGGGGGCGGTGCCGAAGCCACCCATGTGGCCGCAGGCTTTCACTGGTGGCCCGAGTTGACAGTCATCACCTCTCGTTTAGGCCGAATGGTCCCCTCAAGGGACCCGATGGTCTCAAGACCGTTCTCCAGGCCAGGCGCAGATTGGAGGAGTCCCTGTCGGGCGCTCGAGCCCAGGGCAGATGAATCGAGGAGGGGGGAACTTAGGCACAGCGTGTTCCCGGACCCTCAGAAAGGTCACTCGGAGTTCCGTGCTCTGTCACCACAACCAACCAGGAGGCGGCCGTGACGACCGCGCGAGAGATCATGCACGAGGGCGCGTCCTGCGCCCGCGAGGAGGAGACGCTCATGGACGCGGCACGCCGCATGAGCGAACTGGGAGTGGGAGCACTCCCGATCTGTGGGCCGGATGACCGGCTGCACGGCATCATCACCGACCGTGACATCGTGATCAAGTGCCTGGCCAAGGGCAAGGACCCGCACCACATGACGGCAGGCATGCTGGCCGAGGGCAAGCCGTTCACGGTCGCCGCGGACGCAGACAGCGGACAGGTCCTGCACATCATGCAAGAGCACCGTGTCCGACGACTGCCTGTCATCGAAGACCACCGGCTCGTCGGCATGATCAGCGAAGCCGACCTGGCACGCCATCTGTCAGAAGACCAGGTTGGGCACTTCGTCGAGGCCGTCTGCGCCGTCCCTTGAAGCCCTGTGAGGGCGGGTAAGGGATCTGGGGCCCGGCCGGGTATGCCATCGAGCTAAGCGGGCTGACCAAGATGTACGGGGCTGTGGTCGGTGTGGAGGGGCTGACGCTCAATGTGCGGGCCGGGGAGGTCTTCGGGTTTCCCGGGCCGAACGGGGCCGGCAAGACGACCACCTTGCGGTGCTTGACGGGGCTGCTGCGGCCGACTTCGGGCCGGGCGCTGATGCTGGGGCTGGACCCCATAGCTGATCACCGGCGGCTGGCCCCGGAGGTCGGATACCTGCCAGGTGAGCTACGGCTGTATCCGGAGCCCACGGGCGAGCAGACCCTGGATTTTCTCTCCGCCCTGCAGGGTGTGCCGTCGCGGCGCCGCGGGGAGCTGTGCGAGCGGCTGGGGCTCGACTCGGCGATCTTGCGGCGGACGGTGGGCGAGCACTCGCGGGGCATGAAGCAGAAGATCGGCCTCGTCAAGCGTTGCAGCACGATCCGCGGCTCGTGGTGCTGGACGAGCCCACCGAGGGACTGGATCCCTTGGTGCAGGAGACGTTCTTCGAGCTGATGAGGGAGGCCGCGGCCGGCGGCCGGACGGTGCTGCTGTCCAGCCATGTGCTGCCCGAGGTGCAACGGGCCTGCGGGCGCGTCGCGATCGTACGGGGCTGTGAACTCCCGATGGCCGTTGTTGTGGCTGGCGCTCCACCGGCGTCGGCGGATGCTGGTCGCCCTGGTGATCGGGATGGCCGTCTTCGAGGCACTGATCGTCGTCGTGGCGAACACGATTCCGCCGGGCCAGCTGTTCTCCGGGAGGGGGGGAAGGGGACGCCGTCGGCCTTCCGGGCGTTCAGCGGGTCCACCGGTGATGTGTCGATCGCGAGCTACCCGGGGCTGTTGGGGGCCGGCCTGGTGCATCCGTTCTGGATCGCCATGCAGCTGACGGCGATCGGTGCCCTTGCGGCTGCGGCCGTGGCCGCCGACGTGGAGTTGGGGACCATCGAGCTGCTCATCGTTCGCCCGGTGTCCCGCAACCGCCTTCTGGCCGAGCGTACGGTCGCGTTGGGGCTGGCCGCGCTGGCTCTGAACGCGGCCGCCACGCTGACGGTGGCGACGGGGGTGGCTCTGTCGCCGGACATCCATCGGGACGTGCCGCTCAGCGGAGTGTTCGCCGCCGGGGTGATGGGGTGCGGGTTTGCGTTGTGCCTGATGGGGCCGGCCCTGGCTGTATCTGCGTGGGGGCGCAGACGGGCCCAGGTGATCGGGGCGACCATCGCGATCGGGGCCGTGGGTTTCGCGGTGAACTTCATTGCCCTGGCGTGGTCGAAGGCGGCGCCGCTCCGCTTCACCAGCCCGTTCCACTACTGCACGCCGGGTGACGCACTTGCCCAGGGACACGTGCTGTGGCCGCAGTTGGGGGTACTCGTCGGCGTCGGAGTGCTGGGACTCGTTGCGGCACACGCCTTGCTGATGAGGCGGGATCTGTCCCCCTGAGGACTGTCCCGCGGATGATCACCGTGCTCGTGGCAGGGTGGCTGGTTGCCTCGTGGCTCCGTCTGTCCGGCAAGGGCGGGGTGGTGCAGCCGGGCGTGCCGAGCGTGGCGTGGTGGACCCCGCGCCTTTCAGGTGGCAATCACGCAGGAGCTTCCAGCACTTCATCCGGGCGAAGACGTACTCCACGCAGCTGCGGACTTGGCGGTGGGAAGCGTTGTGCTCTTCGTTCCAGGCTGGCAGTTCGGCCTGTCCGGGCTCTGCAGGATTACCAGCCCTGTGCTCGATGGCCACAGCCGACGACCACGACGAGCGGGGTGTCCGCGTCGATGACGACCTGGTGGATGGTGGGCTATCGGCGGTTCTTCGACTGCTCGGCCAGGTCGTGCAAGGTGCCGTCCACGGTCAGCACGGTGTCCTTGCGGCCTGCAGTGCCCGATTGCGGCCCAAGGTCGTTGATGATCCGATCGGCCGCGGCTTCGAGATCCCGAAGAGCGGGCCGAGCTGACGCGGCCTCTGATTCGTACGCCAGTGAGCCATGACCACCAGCAGTCGGTCTTCTGCGTCGAGGTTTCAGCGCCGGTCGAGGCGTGTGCACCCTCCCGCCGCAGTGCGGCGACCAGCTTGCCGAAACAGCGCGGGCTCAGCCCGCTTAACGGGACTGTGCCAGGACGGCACCGTAGCACCGTAGCCATGAGCACACCTGCAACATGGAGATCATTTTGCGAGGTCGGATCCCTCCTGCGGCTGCTGCCCTATTCGGATCGCAACTCGCGAACCCGGGCACGGAACATGCGCCAGCGCCTCTCGTTCTCGTGCACAAGCGTCGCTGACTCCGCCATCAGGTCGGCTGCCCGGTCGAACAGCTCAGAAGCCGAATAGAGGTAGTCAGGGGCCTTCCGCTCGCCTCGCAGGTCGGCCCGGAGCGCCGCCGGAGAGAAGTCGACCCTGGCCAGCAGGTCAAGGGCGCGGCGCAACAGCCGTGCGACCAGAGCCTGCAGTCCCGCTGACTGCCAGTCATTGGCGATGATCCGGTGCCGCTCCCCCAACAGGTCGGCAAGCGCCGGGTAGGCTGCCAGGCTTCCCGCGATCTCCCACGCCTGCTCCATCGCGTGGGCCAGCCAGGCGCCGCCCCGCTCGGTGTCTTCGGCAAGCATGCCGACTTCCCTCTTCAATTTTCGGAGTTCGGCGGGCTCGTCCTCCCCTTCCATGAAGAGGATCCCCGACTCCGCTACGAGCCCCGGTGCATTCAGGTCCTCCGTGCCGGCGAACGCAATTGTCGACGTCTGCTCACCAGCTTCGACGTCGCTCCACCAGTCAGCCAGTGACTTCAACGCCCGAGATCGCGCCTGTAGCTCTCCGGCCTGCCGCAGTGGGGCCTGTGAGTAGTACTTCTCATGCTCTCGATGGAACCGCGCGAGGTTGTCGATCACCTGGAGCAGTGAGTCTGGAGGGGTGTGGTGCGCCTCGTCCTCAGGCATGCCAGCAGTGTGCACGAAGCCTCACGCGCACGATGCCGGGGCACGCCCATCAGAGCAATCACCAGCTCGGTCGGCCGGAGGAGGCATTGACGTGCCCCGCTCCTTACTCGTCTTCGCTGGCTGGGGGACCGCCGATGGGGCCCGTCACGCACTCGCAGATCATGTGTAGCCCGTTAGCCTCCGTCATCCAGGTCGGAGGCGAGCGCTTCCAGGCGATTGCGCACGTTCACGACTCCCTCGACGGCTTGGGCGAGGCGTGTGGCCAAGGGGATGCGGTGTGCGTCGCGTACCTGGCCGGAGAGTGTGACGATTCCTTGCGTGACATCGACCTTGACGGTCTTACGCGAGACGGGGAAGAGCTGCTCGACGACCTCGTGGCTGATCTCGGCGGCGAGTGCATCGTCGGAACGCAGGAAGACCTTGAGGAGGTCGGCGCGGCTGACGATGCCCTTGAGGGTGCCGTCGGCGTCGACGACCGGGAGGCGCTTGATGTGCCGCTCGGCCATGAGGCGGGCGACCTGGGGAAGGGTCGCGTTGGGGTGCACCGTGACGGCAGGGGTCGTCATAAGGTCTGCGGCACACGTGGAGCCGGCCTTCGAGGTGTCGGCGAGACGACGCATGTGCTCGATCATGCCGGGGCGGTGTTCGTGGAACTCCTCTTTCGGCAGGAGGTCGGCTTCCGAGACGACGCCGACCACCCGTCCCTCACCTTCGACGACGGGGAGGGCAGTGACCTTCCACCGCTCGATGGCGGTGACGATTTCCTTGAACTCTGCCGTGGGAGTGACTGCCACGACCTTGTGGGTCATGACGTCGGCGACGGTGTACGGGGTGGAGGTCATGGCATGTTCCTCAGCGGGCGTGGGCGAGCGGCTGACCGCTGCCGTGAGGGGCGAACAGGGCTAGGATCCGCGTGCGGGCGGAGGAGAGGCGCTGCGCTGTCACGGCCGCGACGGCGATCGAGGCGGCGCGTCCTACCGCGAAGTCCTCCTTGCAGAGCTCCCGGACGGCGGTGGGCGTCGATTTCGAGGGCCCGGACCGGGTGGGTGGCGGTGGCGCCGAGGTGCCGGACGTAGGGCGGAACCAACCAGGACCAGCCGAACAGCTCCCAGGAGGCCAGGGTATCGACAACCGTGGCCCTGTGCCCGGGAACGTGCATGTCGAGGGCGAAGGTGCCGTTCTCGATGCAGGGACCTCATGGTGCCCATGGTGGTGTGCGCCTCCAACCCTTCCCCCAGGGGCTCGCGCCCGGCTCAGGGGCTTCGGGAGCACCTAACGCAGGGCCGTGCGGCCCAGGTCAGCGGACCAGGACAGCTTCCCCGGACTTGGGGACAACGGCCGTCCAACCGAGCTCGCGGTCGATGCGGTCCCGGAGTGTCCCGGATGCGCTTTCCTCGCCGTGGACCAGGTAGGTGGTGTGGGGTGCGCGGGCACCGCGCAGCCAGTCGATGATCTGACCGGCGTCGGCGTGGGCCGAGAAGTGCGGTACATCGGCGATCTCGGCTCGTACGGGGATGTACTCGCCGAACATCTTGAGGGTGCGTGCGCCGTCCACGAGGTCGCGGGCCCGGGTGCCCGCTGCGGCGAACCCGACGATGACCACGGCACTCCGCGGGTCTGGAAGAACCCTGCTCAGGTGGTGCAGGACGCGCCCGCCCGTCGCCATCCCGGCGGAGGAGACGATGACGGCCGGGCCCTCGGCGTTGTTGATGTCGATGGATTCCTGCACCGTGCGGGCGGCAAGGAAGGGATCCGGGCTGATCGCCTGGTCGCCCTGGGCCAGGGCCTCCGGCCGCAGCTCGGGGGAGTGGGAACGAAGGGCGTCGCGGTAGACGCCGAGCGCGGCCAGGGCCATGGGGCTGTCCACGTATACCGGCACGTGGCGGGGCAGGACACCGTCCCGGCGCAGTCCGGCGAGTTCGTGCAGTACGACCTCGGTGCGGTCGATCGCGAAGGCCGGGATCACGACGGTTCCACCCCGGGAGAGGGTTCGGGTGATCACAGAGGCGAACTCCCGCTGAGCCGTCTCGTGATCATGGCGCCGGTCTCCGTAGGTGGACTCCATCAACAGCACGTCCGCGCCGGTGAACGGCTCCGGCGGGAGGAGCAAGGGGTGTCCGGGGCGGCCGAGGTCGCCGCTGACGGCGAGCGTGTGCCCGTCCTCCAGCGTGAGGTGGACCCAGGCGGAGCCGAGGATGTGGCCGCAGTGGTGCAGCTTCAGCTTCGTTCCCACCATGATCTCGACCTCTTCGCCCACCGGCACGGGGTCGAAATACTTGACCGTCTGGTCCACGTCGTTGTCGTCGTAAAGCGGAGCGGCGGGCCGGTGCTTGGACCAGCCGTGTTCGTTTGCGTGCTGGGCGGCTTCCATCTGCAGTTTCGCGCTGTCACGGAGGACGATTTCGGCGAGGCGGGCGGTGTGGGCGCTGGTCAGGATCGGCCCGCGGAAGCCGTGCCGGACCAGGCGGGGCAGGTAGCCGCAGTGGTCCAGGTGGGCATGGGTGATGACCACGGCGTGGATGTCGGAGGCGTCGCACGCCAGTTTCTCCCAGTTGCGCCGTCGCAGGTCCGCGAAACCCTGGAAGAGGCCGCAGTCGACGAGGATGCGGGCGTGGTCGCTCTCGACCAGGAACTTGCTGCCGGTCACGGTCCGCACGCCTCCCAGGAAGCGCAGCAGGGCAGGGCGGGAGGACGAGGGCACGGTTGTCGGGGCTGTCTCGGCCATGGCGGCAGCCCTCCTTCCGAGGCGGGTACCGGTCTTCACCATCGCATTTGCCGCATGGGGCGGAGAGGGGGCCGACAGGGGCAGGACAGGGACCGACCGGCCCATGCGGCGAAGCAGCTGTCGGGGTCAGCCTGGCGATGTCCCCCACCGGACGAGACAGAGGAAGAAGGGCGATGTCATGAAGGCACTCGTCTTCCACGGCCCGGGACAGACCGCCTGGCAGGACGTGCCCGATCCGAGCATCAAGGACGCCGCCGACGCGATCGTCCGCATCGACGCGGTAACCATCTGTGGCACCGACCTGCACATCATCAAGGGCGACGTGCCCGAGGTGACCCCGGGCCGCGTATTGGGCCACGAGGCCGTCGGGACCGTGGTGGAGACCGGCGGCGACGTCCGCACCGTCCGGCCCGGGGACCGGGTCCTCATCTCCTGCATCTCTTCGTGCGGCCGGTGCCGCTTCTGCCGCGAGGGCCACTACGGACAGTGCCGCGGAGGCGGAGGATGGGTCCTCGGCCACACCATCGACGGCACCCAGGCCGAGTACGTCCGCGTTCCCTTCGCCGACCTCTCCGTGCACCCGCTCCCGAGCGCGGTGGACAGCCACGACGCGGTCCTACTGGCGGACATCTTCCCCACCTCGTACGAGGTCGGCGTGCTCAACGGAAACGTGCGGCCGGGCGACACGGTCGTGGTGGTCGGGGCGGGCCCGATCGGCCTCGCAGTCATAGCCACCGCCGGCCTTTACAGCCCCGGCCGGATTGTTGCCGTCGACCTTGCGGACTCGCGGCTGGCAGCCGCCCGCGTACTCGGCGCGGACGCAACCGCCAGCGCGACCGAGGAACCCGAACAGCTGGTCGCCGACCTCACCGACGGGCTCGGCGCCGACGTGGTCATCGAAGCCGTCGGCGTCCCGGAAGCCTTCGAGATGTGTACCCGCATGGTGCGTCCCTGCGGCCGCGTCGCGAATGTCGGCGTGCACGGCAAGCCCGCCACCCTGCACCTCGAAGACCTGTGGATCAAGGACATCACCATCACCACAGGGCTGGTCGACACCTACTCCACACCGATGCTGCTCCGCATGATGGCGGCCGGCCGCCTCCCCGCAAGCGCGCTGGTCACCCACCGCTTCGAGCTGGGACAGATGGAAGAGGCGTACGACGTGTTCGCCCGAGCCGGTGACACGGGTGCACTGAAAGTAGTACTGGGCAGCCCCCGGCACGACGTGGTTGCCGAGGCGGCCCAGCGCGAAGTCGAGAGGACGTGATGGTCGTGAGCAGGAACAAGTCCGGACCCGCCTCCACCGAGGTGCCCGCCGGTCGTACCGACCTGGGGCGCCGGATCGCCACGCGCCGCCAGGAACTCGGCCTCACCCGGGAGCAGGTGGGCAAGCGCTGCGGGGCCGACGCCACGTACGTCGCCTACCTGGAAGAACACGCTGCGGCCCCCGCCATCGGCTCCCTCGCCCGCATCGCCGACGCTCTGGGAACGACCGTGGCGGAACTGGCCGGCGCGACCACCGAGTATCCGCCCGGGCGGGGCACCGCTCTGCGGGACGCGGAACTGATCACGCTCACCGACGCCGAGTGCCGACGTCTGCTGTCCACCCACGGCGTCGGCAGGGTCGCGGTCTTCACTCCCGAGGGACCTGCGATCTTCCCCGTGAACTACGTGGTGGCCGGCAACGAGATCGCGTTCCGCACGTCCGAAGGTGCGGTTCTCGCGAGGGCCGCGGGGACGGAGGTGGCCTTCGAGGTCGACCACATCGACGACGCCATGAAACAAGGCTGGAGTGTCATGGCCGTGGGCGAGGCCGAGGGCGTCATCGATGCGGCGGGCAAGCAGCGTCTCGATGCCGTTGCGCGCTCGATGCCCTGGGCGGGGAGCGAGCGCACCCGCTGGATGAAGATCACACCGATCCGGATCACCGGACGCCGCGTGGTGGACCCGTGAGCACACTCCGCGCGGTCATCTTCGACACCGACGGGGTGCTGCTTGACTCGGCGGCGCTGCACGCCGCTGCCTGGAAGTCGGCAGTCGACGGTTGCCTGGACACCTGGGCATCGGCCGGCGGGAGGCAGCCGCTCTTCGACGCCGAACGGGAGTACCGGGGCCTGGTCGACGGCAAACCCCGCCATGACGGTGCGCTGGCTCTCCTGACAGCCCGGCGGATCGCATTGCCGGAGGGTGCCCCCGGCGATCCACCTGGCTGCGGCACCGTTTGGGCGGTCGCCACCAGGAAGGAACACGCGTTCATGGAAACGCTGCGGACCCGCCGCGTCGAGCCCTTCGATGACGTCAGGCCCGCGCTCAGCAGGCTCAGGAACCAGAGCGTGCGGTGCGCGGCCGTATCGGCTTCGCGTCATGCCCGCCCCCTGCTGGAATCCGCGGGCCTGGCCGGCCTCTTCGACGCTCTGGTGGACGGGGCCGACGCCGACCGGCTCGGTCTCGCCGGCAAACCGGATCCCGCGCTGTTCCTCGAAGCCGCTGACCGGCTGGGCATCGCCCCCGCCCGCGCGGCCGTCGTCGAAGACGCGCTCGCCGGGGTGGAAGCAGGACGTCTCGGTCACTTCGGCCTGGTCGTAGGCATCAGTCGGACCCGTGCCCCTGAGGCCGAAGTGCAATTGCGCGCTCATGGCGCGGACGTGGTGTTCCCCGGCCTCACCGCCGTGGCGGAGAGAGTGTGCGGAGCAGTGCCGTGAACACCTCGTGGACCTGGGCCTTCAACGACTACGACCCGAAGAAGGAGCGTCTGGTCGAAGCCCTGTGCGCACTCGGCAACGGCAGATTCGCCACCCGGGGAGCCGCGTCCGAGGTCAGCGCCGACACCATCCACTACCCCGGAACGTATGCGGCCGGCTGCTACAACCGGCTCTCCTCGAAAGTCGCGGGCAAAAGCGTCGCCAACGAGGATCTGGTCAACCTGCCCGACTGGCTCCGCCTGCGCTACCGCTGCCTGCCGGACGACGGGCCGACGGGTGCCTGGCTCACTCCCGACGACCCGAGCCTGCGGCACCACAAGACCTCGCTCGACCTCCGCGGCGGCGTCCTCACCCGCCGGATGCTCTTCCAGGACGGCCACGGCCGACGACTCGGCGTCACCCACACCCGACTGGTCCACATGGGCGATCCGTACCTCGCCGCCCAGCGGACCACCTTTCGCGCGTACGGCTGGCGCGGGACGATCGAGGCCGAGGCCATCCTCGACGGCAACGTCACCAACGCGGGCGTCGAGCGCTATCGGGACCTGGACGGGCACCACCTCACCGGCCACCGCGCCGGAGTCGGCGCGGAGGGTGTCGCCTGGCTCTCCTGCCGGACCAGTGCCTCCCGGATCGGCATCGGTGTCGCCGTCAGGACGATCTCCCGGCCCATCGTCGCGGCGGCCATGAGCTGCACACAGGACGCCACGACCCAGACGTTCAGGCTGCCGATCTCCCGCAATCGTTCCGCAACCGTCGTCAAGTCCGCAGCCCTGTACACATCCCTGGACCGCCCACAGGGCGACCCCCGCTCACGCGCCGTCGAGGCGGCGTCACACGCCGCCGCGTTCGAGGTGCTGCTGGCCTCCCACCGCGCTGCGTGGAAACGCCTCTGGAGCCAGGGTGAAGTGAAGGTACCCGGTGAGGCGGGGCGCATCCTTCGGCTCCACCTCTTCCATGTCCTCCAGACGCTCTCCCCGCACACGGCGGAGATGGATGTCGGTGTGCCCGCCCGAGGACTGCACGGCGAGGCGTACCGCGGCCACGTCTTCTGGGACGAACTGTTCGTCCTGCCCTACCTCACACTGCACTTTCCAGAAGTGGCACGCGCCCTGCTCATGTACCGCCACCGCCGGCTCCCGGCGGCCCGTACCGCTGCGCAGGGGCGCGGTCTTCGCGGTGCGATGTTCCCCTGGCAGAGCGGTAGTTCGGGCGTCGAGGAGACGCAGACGCTCCACCTCAATCCCAGATCGGGCCGGTGGATGCCCGATCACTCGCACCTGCAGCGCCACGTCGGATCGGCCATCGCGTGGAACGTCTGGCGCTACGGTCAGACCACCGGGGACACCGGATTCATCGAAGGCCCCGGAGCGGAACTGCTGCTCGACATCGCCCGCTACTGGGGCTCCGTGACCACCTTCGACGCCGACCGTGAGCGCTACCGGATCCGCGGTGTGGTCGGCCCGGACGAGTACCACGACGCCTACCCCGAGGCGCCAGGGCCCGGCATCGACGACAACGCGTACACGAACGTGACCGCGGCCTGGACCCTCGCGCGCGCACGCGAGCTGCTCGACAGGCTGCCCGCATCCCGCCGGAGAGAGCTGACCGAACAACTCGGCCCCGACGAGGAGACGCTGGAGCGCTGGGAGGACATCTCCCGACGGATGTACGTGCCGTTCCACGCCGGAGTCATCAGCCAGTTCGAAAACTACGGAAGCCTGGCGGAACTGGACTGGCAGGCCTACCGGGCCCGCTACGGCGACATCCGCCGGCTCGACCGCATCCTGGAAGCCGAAGGCGACACGGTCAACCGCTATCAGGCCTCGAAACAGGCCGACACCCTCATGCTCGGCTACCTCTTCCGCCCCGCGGACCTACGGGCCTTCTTCGCCCGTCTCGGCTACCGGCTCGATGACGACGTTTGGCGCGCGACGGTCACGTACTACCTGAACCGCACCAGCCATGGGTCGACTCTCAGCAGCTTGGTGCACGGGTGGGTCCTCGCCTGCCAGCAGGGCGCGAACGCCTGGCGGTACTGCGAGGAAGCCCTGCTCAGTGACGTGGCGGACATCCAGGGCGGAACCACCGGTGAAGGCGTCCACCTCGGCGCCATGGCCGGCACCCTCGACCTCATCGAGCGGGGTATCGCGGGGCTCGAGGCGGGCCCGGGGGGACTCCTCATCGACCCCGTCCCGCTCCGGGAGGTTCCCCGCTCCTCGTTCACCTTCTGCTATCTCGGGAACCGAGGCATCCGTGTCCAGCTCCTTCCCGGCAGGCTGGGCATCAGTGTGCCCACCTCCTCGCTGGCATCGCCGCTGCCGGTGTGCCTGGCCGGCGAACGGCTTGCGGCCGTCGCCGCGGGGGAGGAGCGATGGTTCCGACTGACTGGGGACTGACCCAGGCGGGCCCCGACGAGGTGCGCCGGAACGATGGAGGGCACCGCGCCGCGCGCCGGACGGTCACGAGCCCGAGAATGGAGTCAGCCCCCAGCTGCTTCCGGAGGTGCATGGTGTGAATGCCGTACACGGACAGCGACCCCAGATGGCGGTCCCTGACCTCTCTGCCAAGCCGGATCGGCTCTTCGACAGGGAGGACGAATGGTCGACTCTGATCGCCTTCTCCAGCGATCCGCATGCGGGAACGGGGCTGGGCGCGGTCCTGGGTCGGCCGCGCCAAGGCAAGACACTCCTGCTTGAATCGGTGGCGAGGGTCACCGGCGGGTTCTACTTCTGTGGCCAGGAAGCCACCGAAGCCGAGTCCCTGCGCAGACTGGGGGAAGAGTACGCGCGATATCGGCAGGTCGCACCACCCAGTCACTGGCGTGATGGGAAGGAAGCCATCGACGCTCTTCTCGCACTGGGTGACTCGCGGGCACTGCCCGTCATCATCGACTCGTTTCCCGACCTCGTCGCGGCGAGCCCGGCGCTGACATCCACCATTCACGGCGCCCTTCGCCGCCTTGAGCGCTCTCCGCAGGTGAACCGCGCGCGCCTGATCCTGGGAGGTTCGACCGCACCGGTCATGAACCGGCTGTTCGCGCCCGCTTCTTCGCTGGAGGCCGTATCCGGTCTGAAGCTCGACCTTCAGCCCCTGGACTTTCGCAAGGCAGCGCAGTTGTGGGGCATCGACGACCCGGAGTTGGCCTTCCGCGTGTACGCCGTTGTCGGCGGAACGCCGGCCTACCGGCATGACTACGTGGGCGAGGACGTCCCCGTCGACCGGAATGACTTCGATGCCTGGGTCTGCCGAACCGTCCTGAATCCACGCACGCCGCTGTTCCGTGAAGCCCGCCACCTCGTCGATGAGGAGACCGGGCACCAGAGCCCCGGGGCTTGTCACTCCGTGCTCGCCGCCCTGGCCGCGGGCTGCACGACCCAGGGGGAGATCGCCGCCTTCCTCGGGCAGCAGCTCTCCGATGCCTCTCGCGCCCTCGCCGTTCTCCGAGAAAACGGCCTGCTTCGGTTGGAGCACGATGGACTGCGGTCGGCCGTCGTACGTCACCGGCCCACGGACCAGCTCCTGGCGTTCGAGCATGCCGTGGCGCGCCCGCGCAGGACCGCGCTGGAACAAGGCCCCGCCGAAGCGGTGTGGGAAGACGCGCGAACCGATTTCAACTCCCGTGTCGCGGCTCCCCAGTTCGCTCAGACATGCAGGGACTGGGTGGTCCACTTCGCCTCCCCGGATTCCTTCGGCGCCGACCACCTGAGTGCGTCGTACGGCTCGCTCGGCGACCCTTTGTCGACGAGCGGGCACGAGGCCGAGGTCGTGGTCCGCAAACGGGACGGTCACAAGAACGGTGCCCTCCTGTCGGTGGGAATCGCGCGATGGCACACAGGCATGGACATCCACCATCTGCAACGACTGCACGGCATCCTCGGCACACTCGCAGCCCAGGATGAAGACGTCAGCAGAGTCCGCCCGGCCCTTTACAGTGCCTCGGGGTTCAGCCCCGAGCTGCACGCGGCTGGGGCGCGTGACGAGGTCATGCTCATCGACCTGGAGCGCCTGTACCGGGGCGCGTAGCGAGGGCCCTTTCGAGGCGCCCGCGTACTTCGGCGGTCAGCGCCTCCAATTGCGGCGAAGCGGCCGGGACCGGCGCCTCGGGGTCCTGAATGCGGCGCGCGGCTGCCGGCAGCCCGGAGAGATCCGCCTCGAATCGTGCTCGGGCAGCGGCGAGCGAATCGGGCGGTCCGGTCCGTCGGCCGCCCCCCATCACCGTACGCAGCAGAGGCGTCGCGCCGGTCGGTGGCTCTTCGCGGTGCAGGCCGATCACATCCGTGCACCCGGGTCGGCGGAACACCTGCTTGGGAGCCGGCGCGGTGACCTTCGCGGCCGACAGCTTCATCACCGGCCTCCCGTCGTATTCGACCAGCTTGTACGCCGCATCCAGGTACGGGGCGTCGGCTGCCACGCCCACGCGGGTCCCGACCGCGAAGACATCGATCGGAGCTTGGTCGCCGATGAGCGCGGCGATGGCGTATTCGTCCAGGCCGCCGCTCGCGATGATCCGTACGTCCTCCAGCCCGGCCGTGTCGAGCAGGGCTCGTGAGCGGTGGGCGAGTGCGCCGAGGTCGCCGCTGTCGAGACGGATCGCGCAGCCCGGGCCGCGGCGCAGGTCGGCCAGGACACGGGCGGCGGTCGCGACGCCACCTTCCGTGTCATACGTGTCCACGAGGAACGTGAGCGGGCCGGGGTGGGCGCGGGCGAACGCGCGGAAGGCATCCTCTTCGCAGGCGAAGGTCTCGACGTACGAGTGCGCCATCGTGCCGGACGCGGAGATACCGAGCTGGGTGGCGGCAGCGACGTTGCTGGTGCCGGAGAACCCCACCAGAGCACCCAGCCGGGCGGCCTGCAGCCCGGCCCCGGGGCCGTGGTTGCGGCGCAGCGAGAAGTCCACCAGGGACCGTCCTTGCGCGGCGATCACGCATCGGGCCGCCTTGGACGCGACCGCGGTCTGGTGGCACACCTGCGTGAGCAGATACGTCTCGACGAGCTGGGCCTGCGGCAGCGGGGCGGTGACCTCCATCAGGGGCTCGCCGGCGAATACGAGCCGGCCCTCGGGAATTGCCCGGACGTCCCCGTCGAAGCGGAGGTCCAGCAGGGCGGCCAGCTCCTCAGGAGGCCTGTGCAGCGCGTGGGCGAAGTCCCGCACATCATCCGCCGTGATGCGGAACCGGGAGAGGTAGTCCAGCGCCGGCTCCAGACCTGCGGCGACGAGGAAACCCCGGCCGGGCGGCAGATCCCGGACGAACAGGCTGAAGGTGGCCGGGGCACGCATACCTTCACGCAGGTATGACATCGCCATCGTCACCTCGTAGAGGTCGGTGGTCGTCGTCTCGGACATACCTCCAGCGTGACCGCGCCCGGCCGTCGCGGCATGGGCCCTTTGGGCCCTCGATTGCCCCACGCGGCCCTGTCCGTGGTACGGCCCGGCGGGTTCCCTGGAAAGAGGTTCCATCCGCCTGGACCAACCGCTCGGAGGTGTCTGGATGAGCATCTTGATCTTGGCGGCATGTCCTTCTGCTCCTGGGAGCCACGGCAACGTCGTGCACGGCAGCGGTATGGGGCGCTGGGCCGCCTCCATCGCAGCTGCCCTGTTGAGGCCCATGGACCGATCGGCCCCTCCCGAATACGGACCACTCGGCCCCCTGGTCCTGACCTCCTCGGCACTGCGGCCCGGGCAACGCGCAGCGTGATCGTGGAATCCGGACGTCGCTCAGGGCTCCGCTCCCGAAGAGGTGACGATGATGCAGCGTATTCGGATCCCGACCCGACCGAGGCAGCCTCACAAGCCCGCGCCGCTGGACCTGCGCACCCCGTCCGGCCGCCCGCTGCCCTACTGAGCCTCGCGATCACCGCACGTACGACGGAGGACGTCATGGCCACCATTCGACGCGTCATACCGTTCGCAGAACTCGGCCGGCAGGACGTCGGCCACGTAGGCGGCAAGAATGCCTCCCTGGGAGAGATGACCGCCCACCTGGCCCCTGCGGGTGTGCATGTGCCTCCCGGGTTCGCCACGACGGCGGACGCGTACGGAGAGCTGCTGGGCGGCCACGGGCTGCGCGGGCGCATCGAGGAGCAGCTCGGGCGTCTGCATGAGGGGGCTGCGCTGGACGAGGTGGGGGCGGCGATCCGGTCGTTGATCATGGCCGAGCCGCTGCCGGACGGGCTGCGGACCGAGATCGTCTCGGCGTACGAGCAGCTCGCCCGTGACCAGGGGCGGGAGGAACCTGAGGTCGCCGTACGCAGTAGCGCCACGGCCGAGGACCTGCCGGAGGCGAGCTTCGCGGGGCAGCAGGAGACCTACCTGAACGTCCGGGGGCCCGCCCAGCTGCTGGAGTCCTGCCACCGCTGCTACGCGTCGCTCTTCACCGACCGTGCGATCGACTACCGGGAGCGGATGGGCTTCGACCATCTCTCTGTCGCGCTCTCGGTCGGCATCCAGGTGATGGTCCGGTCTGACCTGGCAGGTGCGGGCGTGATGTTCACCCTCGACCCGGAGAGCGGATTTCCTGAGGTCATCGTCGTGAGCGCGGCCTGGGGGCTGGGGGAGACCGTCGTCAGCGGTCAGGTCGATCCCGACGAGTACACGGTGTTCAAGCCGAGCATGAAGGACCCGTCTCTGGACCCGGTGATCGGCGTACGGATCGGCGCGAAGCGCCAGAAGGCCGTCTACGCAGAACGTGGGCTGACCCGGACCGTCGACACGAGCGGCGAGGAGCGTTCGCGGCGTGTGCTGACCGATGCGGAAGTTCGGCTGCTGGCCGACTGGGCCCAGACCGTCGAGGAGCACTACGGCTGCCCGATGGACCTGGAATGGGCCAAGGACGGACTCACCGGAGACTTGTGGATCGTGCAGGCCCGGCCCGAGACCGTGCAGTCCCGGCGCCGCGCCTCCACCTTGCGCCGCTGCCGGCTGACCGCCACGCCGGGCAAGGCCCTGATCGAGGGCATCGCGGTCGGTGAGGCCATCGGCCGGGGCCCGGTCGTCGCCCTGGACTCGCCCGTCGACCTCGACCGGTTCCCGGCTGGCGGCGTGCTTGTCACCGGCATCACCGACCCGGACTGGGAACCGATCATGAAGCGGGCCTCCGCGATCGTCACCGACCACGGCGGCCGCACTTCGCATGCCGCCATCGTCAGCCGCGAACTCGGCGTCCCCGCTGTCGTCGGCACCGGCCGGGCGACTCAGGTGCTGCGCGACGGTCAGGATGTGACCGTCTCCTGCGCCGAAGGCGGCCATGGCCGGGTCTACGCGGGCCTGCTCGCGTACGAGGAGACCGAGACCGACCTCGCTGACCTGCCGGCCACCCGGACCCGGGTCATGCTGAACCTCGCCGATCCGTCCGCGGCCTTCCGCTGGTGGCGTTTGCCGGCGGACGGTGTGGGGCTCGCCCGGCTGGAGTTCATCGTCGCGCACCAGGTCAAGGTCCACCCGATGGCGCTCCTGCACCCCGAACGACTGGATGACCAAGACCGTTGCGCGATCGACCAGCTCACCGAGGGCTACCTCGACCGCGGCGAATACTTCGTCGACCGCCTCGCCTACGGAATAGCCCGTATCGCCGCCTCCCGCTGGCCCTCCCCGGTCGTCGTGCGGACCAGCGACTTCAAGACCAACGAGTACGCGCGCCTCCTGGGCGGGCGCCCCTTCGAACCCGTCGAAGCCAACCCGATGATCGGCTGGCGCGGCGCGAGCCGCTACTACAGCGACGGATACCGGGAAGGCTTCGCCCTCGAATGCCGAGCACTGCGCAGGGTCCGTGACGAGATGGGCCTGACGAACGTGATCATCATGATCCCCTTCTGCCGCACCCTCGAAGAGGCGGACAAGGTCCTGGAGGTCATGGCAGAGCAGGGACTGCGCAGGGGCGAGAACGGGCTCAAGGTGTACGTCATGGCGGAGATCCCCGCCAACATCATCCTGGCCCAGGACTTCGCCGAGCGCTTCGACGGTTTCTCCATCGGCAGCAACGACCTCACCCAGCTCACCCTGGGCGTCGACCGCGATTCCGAAGCTCTCGCCCACATCTTCGACGAGACCGACCCCGCGGTCACCCGCAGCATCCAGATCCTCGTCCCGTGTGCCCAGTCGGTGGGTGCCACGGTCGGCCTGTGCGGCCAGCGGCCCAGCGATGACCCCGCCTTCACCGAGTTTCTGGTGAAGACCGGCATCGACTCGATCTCCGTGGCCCCGGACAGCTTCGCGGCGGTCAAGCAGCACGTGGCCGCCGCCGAACTGAAGCGATACGGCGCGGACCGAAGGGGCCCGTCCCAGCCCCGAATGCCCCGAGTGGACCTGTCGTCCAGCGGATGAGAGGAGCACGCCATGCCACGAACGGTGAGGGAGCGTAGGCGCAGCTTCCTTCCCGAGCACATCGCCAGGGTGCGCGGCATTCCGGTGAAGCACACCAAGAACGACGGGAACGGAGAAACGCCATGACCTCGAAGCGGGTACTGGTGGCCTACGGCACCAAGCACGGAGCGACCGCCGGCATCGCCGAGCAGATCGGTGTGACCCTCCGCGAGGACGGTCTCGACGCCGTCGTGCTCCCCGCCGACGACGTGGACGACGTACGCAGCTACGACGCTGTGGTGCTCGGAGGAGCCCTGTACGCAGGGCACTGGAGCCGCAAGGCCAAGCGCTGCGCCGAACGCAACGCCGACTACCTGAAGCACCGCCCGGTCTGGCTGTTCAGCAGCGGTCCGGTCGACGGTTCCGCAGAGCAGCACGACATCCCTCCGGTGCGGGCGGTCGCGCAGCAGATGGAGAGCCTGGGTGCACGCGAACACGTCACCTTCGGCGGCAGCATCACGTCCCACACTCCGGGTCTGATCGCCAAGGCGCTGGTCCGGCATGGCAAGGGTGGTGACTTCCGCAATCCCGAGCGGATCCAGACCTGGGCTCACCACATCAGCGCCGAGCTCGCCGCCCTCAACTGAGCGACTCGGCAAGGCGACAGCGCGGAGGCAGGACGTGTTCGAGGCTCACCCGGAGAAGGGCCCGCTGCGACGGCTGCTCGGTCGCCGTTCGAACGAACTGCGGCGCGCCGCCGACCGTACCCGCAGCCGCTGGCTCGTCGCCTTCGCGTTCTCTCCTTTCATCGCCGTGCTCTGTGCGATCGCCATCGGGACGGCTGTCTGGAACACCGAAGTCCGCGCCGCCCGTGCGGAGGCCCTGCACCTGCATCAGGTGTCGGCGAAGACGGTTGGTGAGGCCGACCGCGCCCTCCCCGCGAGAGTCAACAACGTCCAGATGGCGACGGCGCAGGCCGCCTGGCAGTATCCCGCCTCCCAGCGGCACACCGACACGGTCCTGGTCCCGGCCGGCACAGCCGTGGGCGGGACGGTCAAGGTCTGGGTCGATGACTCCGGAAGGAAGGCGCCGGCTCCTCGCCCCTACGGCGAACTCGCCTCCACCGCCGTTGCCGCCGGGGCCGCGGCCTTCGGGGTACTTGTTCTCTCCGCCGGGGGAGTCGTCTGGCTCAGGCTCCGCCGCGTTGAAGAGCGCAGCCTCGCTGGGTGGGACCGCGAGTGGGATCTCGTAGAGCCACGCTGGTCCGGCCGGCTGCGTTGGGAACCGGGAGCCGAAGATGACTGAGGCCACCACCACCCCTCTGCCCGCCGGTCAGGAACCGCTCCTGAGCCCGGACCCGCTGGAGCCTCTGCCGCTGCTGCGCCGTGAACTCCATACCGGCTCGAGTGGCCTCTCCGCTCGGGAAGCGGGCCGACGCCTCGCCGTCTACGGTCCGAACGAAGTCCGCCGCAAGGCCCGTACCTCCCTGGGGCGTGAACTCGTACGGCAGCTGGTACACCCCTTGGCCCTGCTGCTCTGGGCGGCCGCGGCGCTGGCGTTCGTCGCCGGCATCCCCGTGCTCGGATGGGCCATCATCGCCGTGGTTCTCGTCAATGCGGCGTTTGCGCTCCTTCAGGAGCGGCAGGCCGAACAGGCGGTGGAGACTCTGGCGAAGTACCTGCCCGAGCACGCCCTGGTGATCCGCGATGGCCGGCCCCTGGCGGTGGAGGCACGAGAGCTGGTGCCGGGCGATCTGGTCGTTCTGGAAGAGGGCGCCAAGGTTCCCGCCGACGCACGGCTGACCGCGGGAGGCATCGAGGTCGACCTGTCGATGCTGACGGGGGAGTCCACCCCCGCCGAACGCATCGTTGGCCCCGGACTCATCGGGGCGCCGCTGCTGCAGGAACCCAACCTCGTGTTCAGCGGCACCGTTTGCACCGGGGGCCAGGCCCAGGCGATGGTGTTCGCTACCGGAGACCACACGGAACTCGGCCGCATCGCCGCACTGAGTCAGCGCACCCGCCGCGACCCCAGCCCCCTGGAACAGCAGGTCAAGAAGGTCGCCTGGCTCATCGCCGCCGTAGCGGTCGCCATGGGCGGCGTGTTCCTGGCGGCCGGAGTCGCCGTGGGCCTGCCGCTGACGGACACCCTCATGTTCGCGATCGGACTCCTCGTCGCCAACGTCCCCGAGGGCCTGCTGCCGACCATCACCCTCGCACTCGCCGTCGGCGTACGCGTCCTCGCCCGCCAAGGAGCGGTGATCAAACGCCTGAGCGCCGTCGAAACACTCGGCTCCACCAACGTCATCTGCACCGACAAGACCGGAACCCTCACCCAGAACCGCATGCGACTCCAAGCCGTGTGGACGCCGGAGCACGGAAGGGAGCCCGGCCCCTGGGACGGAGAGCTGCTGCGGACCAGCTCGCTGTGCACGACGGTCACCCGCGGCGAAGAAAGCGAACTTCACGGCGACCCGACGGAGATGGCCTTGGTAGGAGGTGCCGCTGCCCACGCCGCTCCCGTCGACCTCGACGGGCGTGACACCGGGCGCCGGGCCCTCTTCCGCTTCGACCCCCGGCTGCGTCTGATGTCCGTCGTCCAAGCCGATGGCGTGCAGGGTCTGCGCGTCATCGTCAAGGGAGCGCCGGAGACGGTGTTGCAAACCCTGGAAGGCAGTTCGCAGTCCGCGGCCGCAGCGGCGGAGGAACTCGCCCACGAAGGCATGCGCGTCCTGGCGGTCGCCGTCCGAACACTGCCGGCCGGTGCCGAGGTGCCGAGTCGTCGACAGGACGCGGAGACCGGGCTTCGCCTGCTCGGGCTCGTCGGCCTGTACGACCCACCACGCCCCGAAGTCGCCGCCGCCGTCCGGCGCTGCCACGAGGCAGGACTCCGCGTGCACATCGTCACCGGCGACAACGGCGCCACCGCCGCAGCCGTCGCCCGCGAAGTTGGCATCGGTCAACCTCGACTGCAAGTAGTGGCACAGTCCGAGTCGATCGGCGACCACGAACTCGACGCACTCCTCGCATCAGCCGACGCCGAAGTCGTCTTCGCCCGCTCCTCACCTGAGACCAAGCTGAAGGTGGCCGACGCCCTGCGCGCACACGGGCAGATCGTCGCCATGACCGGTGACGGGGTCAACGACGCCCCCGCGCTGCACCGAGCCCACATCGGAGTGGCGATGGGACTCTCCGGCACGGACGTGGCCCGTGAGGCGTCCACCATGGTGCTCACCGACGACAACTTCGCCACCATCGTCACCGCGATCGAATCCGGCCGCCGCGTCTACGACAACGTCCGCAAGTTCATCGTCTACATCTTCGCCCACCTCACCCCCGAGGTCGTCCCCTTCCTGGTCTTCGCGCTGTCGGCCGGCACGGTCCCGCTCCCGCTGACCGTCCTGCAGATCCTCGCCATCGACCTCGGCACCGAGACCCTCCCCGCCCTCGCCCTCGGCCGCGAACGAGCCGAGCCGGGCACCATGAGCCGCCCGCCCCGCCCGAGCTCGCAAGGAGTCATCTCCCGAGACATGCTCATCCGCAGCTGGGGCTACCTCGGTACCGTCTCCGCAGTCCTGGTCATGGGCGCGTTCTTCTACGTACTGTGGCGCGCGGGCTGGCACCCGGGCGACCCCACCGGCGCGGGCAGCCCCCTGCACCACGCCTACGTCACCGCGACCACGGCCACGTTCGCCGGCATCGTGACCTGCCAGGTCGGCACAGCCTTCGCCGCCCGCACCGACCATGCGGCCCTGCGCGACATCGGCCTGTTCACCAACCCCCTGCTCCTGGCGGGCATCGCCTTCGAGCTCGCCTTCACCGCGGCCCTCGTATACGCGCCGCCCCTGCAAGGCCTGTTCGGTACCGCCGCCCTGCCGCTGGACGTCGTCGCCCTCATCGCGACCTTCCCCGTCCTCGTCTGGGGCACCGACGAACTGCGGCGCTGGGTCCGGCGCACCCACCAGCACACGACGCCCTGACACCCATTACCGGAGGCACGCCATGACACACACCGCAGAATGGAAGGTCCGTCTCTACCTCTTCGAAGAGGACCAGACGACCAAGGCCCGCCTCGAACTGGACACGGGCACGAACAATCTCACCGGCCACGGCACCGCCCGCTGCGCACCTCGGGACAAGGATGTGCCGGAAATCGGCGACGAACTCGCTGCCGCACGGGCCATGGAGAACCTGGCCCAGCAGCTGAAGCGAACGGCCTATGGAGACATGCAGGCCGTCGGGGCGCCGTCGCATGAGGAATCCCCGAAGCCGTATTCGGGCTGGCTGGATATGGAGGCCTCTTAGGTGTCCACTGGCGGCACCGGACGGGGGCGGGGGCGGTCGTCATCATTCCGTGTGCCGGGGGCCCCAAGGTCCGCCGGGCGACCAGCCATACCCTCTCGAACTCCTCGGTCGAGATCTCGCCGGCGCGGCGCTTCTTCCCATCCGGTGAGTCTGCCCTCGGTGACGAGGCCGTACCACTGCTCATACCGGCTCATAGTGGCGATGTCCGCGCGCTCCTGAAGTCGGAGAACCTCCTCCAGGGAGGCAGCAGTCACCGGCGTGCTGTCATCGCCTCGCAAGTCCACTTGTCGCAGGACCGCCCTTCCTCATCACCTTCGAAGTACTGCCAAAGGCCTCGGGCCTCGTCATATGTGCGGATCCACATCACCATGGCACCACGCTCTCGCAGGCACCAGGGCTGCTCCGGTACGGCACGCGCCAGGGTGCGAACACCTCACCCCGTCGCCGAGCACCGGGCCTCCTTTGGCAACTCATCGGACGTCGAGGACTTCGGCTACGGGGCGCCGGGGCGTTGCAGGCCCCTGGGGGCCGTAGCCGAGCCGGATGACCATCTGGACGTGGCTCATCGTGGCGCCCGGGTCGCGCACCGTCCAGCGGAGTTCGGGCCACTCGAGCGGCTGCGAGGTCATGGAAGTGACCAGGCCGTCAGCAGTGGCCTGCAGCAGGACTCGCTCCAGGGCCTGTCCTGCGCGCAGCCAGTCCTCGGGCCCGTCCCCGGAGGTACCCAGCAGCGCGATCTGGGGTCGCCGTTCGAACGCGGCCCACCCGCGGCCGGGTACGGTCTGGGAGCGGCCGAAGTCGCGTACGCCGCCGCCCCGGCCGGACTGCTTGGGCCCGAAGGCGTAGGCCGGGATGCCGTCGGGTCGGACCTGCCCTTCCGGCGTACCGGAATGTGTCCACGCCAGCGTCTCCGCCCGCATGACGGGATCCATCTCCTCGCGGTGCTCGGAGTCGTGGATCAGGCCGAGGACGGTCTCGGTGTGCCAGGCTTCCGGGACGGCCAGACGGCAGCCCTCCAGGAGAGCGGCGGCCCGCAGACCGTCCAGCAGGGCGGGTGGTACCTCCTCCTCCCTGAACGGGAATCGGCTGGAGTGACGTCGCCGCACGGCCGGGTGCAGGGCGGCAAGAGCCCGCTCGGTGTCCGTCACTTCTGGTTTCCGGAGACTCACTGTGGCCAGGAGCCACGGGGAGCCGTCGTCGGGCAGCATCCGTACGGCAGGCTCCCAGCCCGCCCAGGCGGCGGACACCCGCAGGTTGAACAATGCGGCGGCGCAGCCCAGGTGGAGGGCGCGGTGGTCCGGGTCGGCGTGGGGCATCGCCCGGCCGGGGTCGCCGTGGAGTTCGATGACTCCGGTGTCCGGCTGGAAGACGAATTTCCAGGGTTGGGCATTGTGCATGGACGGCGCCATGACGGCGTCCTCGATGAGGGGGAGGACTTCTGATACGTCCGGGAGAGTTGTGGTCATGGGACTTTCCTGCCTGGCAGTGGACCTCACTCGTGGGCGACCACGGCAACCGGCGCTGCCGCATGGTGCATCACAGCGTGTGCGATCGGGCCGATGTGGGTGCCGTACGCGGAGTGGCGGATACGCCTGCCGACGATGACGAGGGCGGCGCCGGTGGCGGCATCGAGGATCTGGATCGCTGCCTGACCGGTGGTCACGCGCGGTTCGACGGCCACCGAAGGGAACTTGTCCTGCCACGGGCTCAGGATTTCGTCCATCCCCGTGCTGATGCCGTGAGCCATCTCCGACTGCACTCCGGGGTCGAGAATCGGCGCATAGCCGAGAATCGGCGGCGGAGACCATCCGTGCACGACGATGAGCGGACAGACGCGGTGGGCCGCTTCTTCGAATGCGAAGGCGAGGAGTCTGTCGCAAGGGTGGTGGATGTCGATCCCGACCACGACAGGTCCCCGGTCACGGTCACGGACGGCTGGGGTCCCCGTGCTGTCGGCTGACCGTACGAGCACGACCGGGCGCTCGGCCTCTGCGATGGTGGCGGCGCCCGTGGATCCGACGAGAAAGCCGGCGATGCTGCCGAGCCCGCGGGAGCCGAGTACGAGCATGTCGGAGTCTTTCGCGGCGGACGCCAGGGCCAAAGCGGGCAGGCCCCCCACCCGGCGCGTGGAGATCTCCAGCGAAGGATGCTCGCGCCGTAGCTCGTCGGCCGTATCGCGGAGGATGCCTTCGGCCCAGTGGCGGCGTTCCTCGGTGGTCGAGACCGGCAGTGGCGGATTCTCCAGCCATTCCTCGGCGTGGACCAGATCCAGGGACGCGTTCCGGAGCTCGGCCTCATAGGCCGCCCAGCGGGCCGCCGCAGTACTTTCAGGGGAGCCGTCCAGGCCCACAGTCACTTGGCTCGTCATGAGGTGCATCTCCTTCGATGAAGCGCTTCCTACGGCCTGGCTTCACTATTGGTGTGCGATGACGGCGACAGGCGCCCGGGCGTGGTGGAGGACCGCGTGAGTGATCGGGCCGATGTGCGTGCCGACCGAAGAACGGCGGATGCGTCGGCCGACGATGATGAGTCCCGCTTCGGATCCGCTTTCCACGAGCTGCCAGGCGGCATGGCTGGCGGTCGCACGCGCGGCGACGTGTACGCCCGGGTATTTTTCACGCCAAGGCTCGAGCATCTCGTCCAGGCCGGCTTTCGCGCTGATGTCGAGTTGTGCGTGAATCCTCGGGTCGTAGACAGCTCCGTACCCCATCAACGGGGGAAGAGCCCAGCTGTGGAGCACACGCAACGTGCAGGACCGCCGGGATGCCTCCTCGAACGCGAAGGCCAGTAGCGCTTCGCAGGGCTGGCCGATGTCGACGCCTACGACCAGTTCACGGTCTCTGTGGCAGTCCTGGGGGTGAGCAATCGCATCCTCGTCCGCGCGCACCAGCACGATGGGTCGCTCTGTCGAGTGGATGACTGCCATACCGACGGAGCCGAGGACGAAGCCGGCGAGGGCGCCGAGCCCCCGGGAGCCGAGGACGAGTATGTCTGAGGTTGTTGCCACGGCAGCTAGTGCCTTCGCCGGCCGGTCGTCGAGCGACCGGGTGCTGATGCTCAGTTCGGGATACCTGTCATGGAGCTCGTCTGCAGCATCGCGCAGGAGCGCTTCCGCCCACCGAGAGCGCATGCCGGCACTGGTGACGGGGGTGAGGTCGAGGGGGGACGCCCACTCTTCAGCGTGGACGAGATGGAGTGGAACCTCACGCAGGAGTGCCTCCCGCGCGGCCCAGTGGGCTGCTGCCGCACTTTCTGCCGAGCCGTCGAGGCCGACGGTGACGAGTCCGTTCATGATGGCCATCCTCATGCTCCTCTGACAGGGTTCGGCATGCGGTCGGGGGGCTCGTCTCCGCCCATGTCGAGGCGGAAGGGTGGGTATACGTCGGTCATGAGACCGGAGTAGGCCGCGACGCGCAGCACCCACCTGTTGAGCCCGATGACGAGGTCGAACAGATCGCGTGGGTACTTCTCGGTGAAGGCCGGTGTGACGACCGCGATGAGCGCGAGGAGACCGATCAGGCCGCCGCCCCACCATCCGCCTCGCATGGCACCGGTGAAGAAGCCGATCACGAGGTAGTGCGGGATGGCGAGCAGCCACCATTTCACCAGGACCAGGCCGCGGGATAGGCGCTCGGGGTAGGCGATGTCCAGGCGAGCCGGATAGTCGGGTTCGGGGCCGAGGCTGAACGGCGGGTACCGGTCGGTGCCCAGCGCGCCGTAGGCGTCGTAGGACACGCGCCAAGACCAGCGCAGCACACCGAGGTTGAAGTCGAAGAGGGGGCGCGGATACCGCTCCGTGAAGAGGATGGCGAAGAACGCGATCACGCTCACGACGGCGAAGGCGATCCAGAGGAAGAACAGCACGATGCAGTGCGGAATTGCCAAGACCCATTTGATCAGCCAGAGCCACCGGGACAAGGGAGAGTCCAGCCGGGCCGAGACCAGGACCGGGTGGAGGGCGCTTGGCATCATGAGGCTCAGCTCCTCAGGGTGCGAGGGTGTCGTCGACGGCGAAGCCGAGCTGCTCCTTCACCGAGACCACGCCGTCCACCGTGCGGCAGAGCCTTTCGATGACCGGGATGAGGCTCTTGAACTGCACCGTTCCGTGCAGCTGGACCCGGCCGTCGGTCACGTCCACGGTGATGGCGGCTTCGGCGACGGTCCAGTCGGGTCTGGCGCATACGGGAGGAGCGGACGTCAGCTCTTCGGCACGCAACCCCGCTGCCTTGTCCTCTTGCCACGCTTCCCGTTCGGGCAGCGACTGGAAGTGGTCGCCTTGGGCTGCGGACTTCGGGAGGAGGTCCCCCTCCGAGATGAGGCCGAGGGCATGCCCCGCGGTGTCGACGACGGGGACTGCCGACACATGGTGTTCCAGGAGTGTCCGGACGATGTCCTTGAAGGCGGCGTTCTGGGGGACGGTGACGACCTCCCGGGTCATCAGCTCGCTCACTTCTCGATGCCTCACGGTCTTCTCCTACCGCTCGGTGGCCGTCGGCGAGCCGAGCGGCATGTCTTCATGCTCGTAGTTGAGCCGATTGATCACGTCCACCACTCCGTCGACGCTCTGGCACAGCCGCACGACGATGGGGACGAGGCTGTGTCGTACCACCGTGCCGCTGAGGGTCACCACGCCATCGGTGACCTCGACGGTCAGAGCGGAAGGGCTGAGCCGGAGTGTGCGGGTCAGTACGTCTTCGAGGATCTCTTCCTGGATCGCGTGGTCACGGCGCAGGAAGAGTTGAAGGAGGTCGCTGCGGCTCAGGATCCCGATGAGCCGGCCGGTGGCGGCGTCCACCACGGGCATTCGCTTGACCGAGTGTTTGCGCATGACACGCGCCGCGCGGACGACGCTCCACTCGGGATCAGCGGTGATGGCCGGGCTGGTCATGACGTCGGATGCGGTGTTCGCGCCACTTCCGCCATCACGTCTGCGGAGCAGGTCCGCTTCGGAGACGACGCCCACGGGACGCTCGGACTCGTCCACGACGGGCACAGCGGTGATGTCGAACCCGTCGAGGAGCCGGGCGATCTCCTTGAACGGGGTGCCGCGCCGGACACTGACGGCTGTCGGAGTCATCAGTTCGGCGACGCTGCGGTGCCTCATCGTCGTCCTCCCTATGCGGGAACTTCGACGTCGAACTGCGCTGTGACGTCCACGACTCCCGGTACCGTGCGTGCGACACGCATCAACACGTCCCGCAGAGTCGCGTCGGGGATGGAGCCGTGGAGGTAGACGATTCCGTTTGCGACGTGGACGTGTACCTCGGCCGAACCGGCGGGGATGAGCTCAGCCATGATCAGCTCACGGAGCTCCTCTCCGATGTCAGCATCGGGGCGGAGGTAGATCTTCAGAAGATCCCCACGGCTGACCACCCCGACGAGGCGGCCGTCGCCGTCGACCACAGGGAGCCGCTTCAAGTGGCCGTGGGCCATCAGGCGGGCGGCGCCCGGGATGGTGGCGTCCTTGCGCACCGTGACGGCCGGTACGGTCATCAGCTCGCCTGCGGTGACGGCGCGGGACTCGTCCGCGCCCTGCGCCTTGAGTAGCAGGTCCGCTTCGGAGACCACGCCGGCGACCCGTCCGTCTTCTGACAGGACGGGCAGCGCACTGATCCGCCATTGCCGCATGGTCTCCACCACGTCCTTGAATTGTGCTCCGCGATCGACGGAGATGACGGCATGCGTCATTACGTCGTCGACGGTGCGCAGGTGCTTCATGATGCCTCCTGAAATATCAGCCCGTATTTCGATCCTCGATATCGCCGTCCTCCGGAGGTAGGGCCGTCCGGGGTCCGCTGGGGACTGACTGGCCCTGTTGGCCGCGCCCCGGCGGTGCTTGAATGAAATTGACGGAAAGAGTCCTTACGGATGCGGAGAAGCGGCTGGCGGCCGTGCACCGCACAATCTGGATCCGCGAGAAGCGGGCGGACTCTTTCCGCCTTCGCCGCGTGGCGTGCTGGTCCACGTCGGCCGTCCCGCGCATGTGGTCCCGACCGTCGGTGCCGGGAAGGCTGGCCTGCCGGCGGAGCAGGTCGGCCTCCGAGATGAGGCCGATGGGGTGGTGGCGAGTGCGATGCGGCATGGCCTGATCTCCCTTGCATGCGGGTCCGTCAGTGGTGGGCGATGACCGCGACAGGTGCGGCGGCATGGTGTAGAACGGCCTCGGGAACCGAGGACGAGCAGCCCCGCGTCGATCGCCTCAGCGGCAAGCGCCGCGGCCGGCCTGCCGGACAGACACCTTGTGGTGATCTCCACATCTGGGTGACGGGGACGTACGTCCTCCAGCGCATCGGTAAGAGCTTCGTCGGCCCACCGGTCGGCCGCCTCGTGGCCCAGCCGCGGTATGGCAGGGCTGATCGGCCAGTCGACAGCGTGGACGAGCCTCAGCGGCACCCGCCGCAAGGCCGCCTCCCGGGCTCCCCAACGGGCGGCCGCCATGCTCTCGGGAGAGCCGTCGATGCCGACGGGCACGTGATGTTTCATGGCGGGACCTCCTGCGCGCCGCGGGTCTGCGGTCTGGCTCTCAGCGTGGCCTGCGTGGCCAGGGTCGGAGGAGGGGCCAAATGGTCCCTCGTGGGACCGACCAGCCCCGACTACGCCGGGGAAGTGTGCGAGGCGATGTAGTCCGCGCAGCCGTTCAAGGTGTTCAGGGCGGGATAGTCCGTCTCCGGGAGGGGGAGGCCGGTGCGGCCGCTCAGTGCCTCGACGAGGTTGAGGAAATCCAGCGAGTCCATCTCCAGGGTGTCCCGGAAGTTCTCGTCGGGCGAGAGTGCGGTCGGGTCGGCGCCCGGGACCACCTCCGTCAGAACTTCCTTGATCAATTCGAGAGCCGCATCACGGTTCACAGGTCCTCCGGTCGCTGGAGCAGTCGGTCAATTACGGTCAGGAAGCGGGCGCCGGTCGCACCGTCGCTCGCACGGTGGTCGGCGGAGAGCGTGGCCGTCACGGTCGGGTGGACCGTGAGCATTCCGTTCACGGCCACCGGCTGCTCGATGACGCGTCCCAGTCCGACGAGCGCGACCTGGGGTGGGTAGATCACCCCGAAGACGGCCTCCACACCCTGGTCGCCGAGGTTGGTCACCGTGAGGGTCGGGTCGGTGGTCTCCGAAGCACGCAGGCGTCCGCCGCGCGCCCGAGAGACGAGGTCCCTGAGCGCCTCCATCAGTTCCGGCAACGGCATGGTGTCGGCGTCCGCCAGTGCGGGCGCCGTCAGGCCACCGCCGCGCAGGGACACTGCGATGCCGAGTCGTACTCCGCTCGCCGGGACGAACGCGTCGTTCTTCCAATGGCCGTTCAGTTCCGGGACCTGGTGGGCGGCCAGTGCTACGGCCTTCAGTAGCAAGGCGACCGGCACGAGCCGCTGCGCTACCGGCTTGCCCGCATTCTGGTCGCGCATCCACGTCATGGCGGCGGCGAGGTCCACCTTCGTGGACAGGTAGTAGTGGGGGATTTCGCGTTTCGCCCGCGTCATCAGCGCTGCGATCGCCGCACGCGCGCCCGGAGCGGACTCGGCCGGCGATGCGAGCACCGGTTTCTCCACCGGCTCCTGCGGTTCCGCCTTACGAGGCAGATGATCCACCGCCGCAGCACGTACGTCGTCCGCCCTGATGGTGCCGTTGCGCCCGGTGCCCCGTAGGCCCCCCAGACCGACGCCCATCGACTGAGCCAGGCGGCGGGCGAGCGGCGATGCCCGCAGCCGGTGCGGCGGCTCGGTCGGTGCGTGTTCGACGTCGTAGCGGGTGATCCGCCCTCCCTTGCCGGATCCGTGGACGGTGGACAGGGCGATGCCCTTCTCCTCGGCCAGGTGCCGCACGAGAGGGGTGGATACGGCCCTCTCGGTCCGAGTGACGGGCCGGCTGGGGGCGGGCTGCAGGTCGGGAGAAGGAGCCGGGGCGGGTGTGATGGGCTGCTTGGCCGCAGGGCGGGCGGGAGGGGCAACGGCCGAGTCGATGGATGCCATCGGTGTGCCGACCGGCACGGTAGTACCTGGCTCTACCAGGAGGGCGCTGATCGTCCCCGAGTCGAAGCACTCGACCTCGATCGTCGATTTGGCCGTCTCCACGACGGCGACGACATCCCCCTTCGTCACCGTGTCGCCCGGGCCGACAAGCCACTCGACCAGAGTGCCCTCTTCCATGTCCGCACCGAGGGAGGGCATGGTGAATTCGGCCATGTCAGCTCACCGTCCGGCGGACCGCGTCCGCGATGGTCGCGACTTGGGGCAGTGCCGCCTCTTCGAGCTGCCGGGCATAGGGGATGGGTACCTCCGCGCTGCAGACGCGTTCCACCGGAGCATCGAGTTCGTAGAAGGCCTGCTCGGTGATGCGGGACGAGACCTCCGCGGCCAGACTGCCGCTGCGCCAGGCCTCGTCGATGATCACCGCCCGGTGGGTGCGGCCGACGGAGGCCATGATGGTGGCATCGTCGAGGGGCCGCAGGGTACGCAGGTCGACGACCTCCGCGCTGATGCCCTCCCCGGCGAGGACATCCGCTGCAGCCATGGCCTTGGGCAGCGAGCCTCCGTACGTGATGACGGAGACGTCCGTGCCGGGCCGGCGCACGGCGGCGGTGTCGAGGTCGACGGCTTCGATGGTGCTGTCCAGTACGCCCTCCGCGTTGTAGAGGCTGCCGTGCTCGAAGATCAGTACCGGGTCCGGGTCGGCTAGAGCAGCCGCGAGCATGTGCCGCGCGTCGTCCACGGTCGCGGGGGCGAGTACCCGGATCCCGGGGATGTGGGCGTACCAGCCTTCGAGGCTGTGGGAGTGCTGGGCACCGAGCTGCCGCCCGGCTCCGGTGGTCATGCGGATGACCACGGGGACGCCCAGTTGCCCTCCCGACATGTGCAGCAGGGTGGCCGCGTTGTTGAGGATCTGGTCCAGTGCGAGAAGACTGAAGTTGACGGTCATGATCTCGACTACTGGTCGCATTCCGCCGAGCGCGGCGCCGATGCCCGCACCCACGAACCCCGACTCGGACAGAGGAGTGTCGCGGATCCGTTCGGGTCCGAACTCCTCGAGGAGTCCGAGACTGACCCCGAAGCATCCGCCGTATTTCCCGACGTCCTCGCCCATGAGGAAGACTCGTTCGTCCTCGTGCATAGCCTCGCGAAGCCCTTCGCGCAGCGCTTCCCGGTACGTGGTCGGCGGCGGAGCCCCGGTGGATGACTTTCGCGTGCTCATGTGGTGCTCCCGGGTGCGCTCGTGACGAAGCGAAGCAGGTCCGCGACGGGCTCCATGGGCGCGTCCTCCGCCGATCGGACAGCCCGGTCGATCTCGCCGAGTACGCCCTTGTCGAGCTCCTCCATCGTCCGGTCGTCGAGCCGGCCGTCCGTACGCATCAGGTCGGCCAGCCCCTGGACGGGGTCGCGGCCCTTCCACGCCTCGATTTCGGACTGGGCCCGGTAGCGGTCCGGGTCGTACATGGAGTGGGCGCGGAATCGATACGTCTGTGCCTCGATGAAATGCGGTCCGTTGCCCGCTCGTACGGACTCCACCGCCCGCCGCGCGGCTGCTTCGACTGCGAGCACGTCCATGCCGTCGACCGTCCAGGCAGGCATGCCGTAGGACGCGGCGCGCATGGCGAGGTTGGTCTGCGCGTGCTCCCGGGCCAGGCTCGTCCCCATGGCGTACAGGTTGTTCTCGCAGACCAGCAGCAGGGGCAGCTGCCACAAGGCGGCGAGGTTGGCCGTCTCGTGGAACTCGCCTTCGGCGAAGGCGCCGTCGCCGAAGAAGCAGCAGGTGACATGAGTGCTGCCGCGCATCCGGTCGGCGAGGGCGAGCCCCGCTGCCAAGGGCAGCCCGCCGGCCACGATGGCATTGCCCCCATAGAAGCGGCGGTCCGCGTCGAACAAGTGCATGGAGCCGCCGCGCCCGCGGCTGCACCCCGTGGCCTTGCCGTACATCTCCGCCATCACGGCCTCGGCGGGAACCCCCCTGGCCAGGGCGTGCCCGTGCTCGCGATAGGTGGACACCACGGCGTCCTCCTCGCCCAGCACCTGGTTGACACCCACGGCGACGGCTTCCTCGCCGATGCAGAGATGAACGAAGCCGCGGATCTTCGTGCTGCTGTACAGCTCGACGCACCGCTCCTCGAAGCGGCGGATGGTGAGCATCTGCCGGAGCAGGGAGAGGTGATGGCCGGGTGGGGGAAGGCTGTCGGGAGCGCCGCGCGAGGCGGTGGAGTCCGCCTTCCCGCGTCCACTCCTGCGTGCTGCCCGACGGGCTTTTCCTTCCGTCCGCGCGCTGGTGCTGCTCATCGTTCCGCCTTCCCTCGCGAGCGGGTCATCCGGGGTTCTCAAGCGTGGACAGGTCCCCTTCGGGCAACCCCAGTTCCCGGGCCCGCAGCAGTCGGCGCATTACCTTGCCGCTGCGGGTCCTGGGGAGGTTCTGATCGAACTCGATCTCTCTGGGGGCCACTGCTGGGCCCAGCCGCCGGCGTGCGAACGCCAGAAGTTCTCGCTTGAGGGGCGCGTCGGGGACGAGCCCCGGACGCAGGGAAACGAAGGCCTTGACGACGGCTCCGACGACCGGGTCCGGGCGGCCGATCACGCCGGCTTCCGCGACGGCGGGGTGCTCCATCAGCGCGCTCTCCACCTCGAACGGGCCGATGAGGTGCCCTGCCGACTTGATGACGTCGTCGGCGCGGCCGACGAACCAGAACCAGCCGTCCTCGTCGCGCTTCGCGAGATCGCCCGTGAGGTACCAGCCGTCTGCGAAGCACGCCGCGTAGCGTGCCCCCTCGTTCAGGTAGCCCCGGAACATGGAGGGCCAGCCCGGACGGAGCGCCAGCTCTCCCTCGATACCCGCTTCGCCGATCACCCGCACGCGCCCGTCGGTGATCTCTGCGCGGCCGTCCTCGCCGCGTTGCAGCAGCGCGGCCTCGACTCCGGGCAGTGGGCGCCCCATGGAGCCCGGCCGGATGTCGCAGGAGGCAAAGTTGGCGATCATGATGGCGCCGGTCTCCGTCTGCCACCAGTTGTCATGGATGGGCAGACCGAGGACATCCTGCCCCCACAGCACGGCTTCGGGGTTCAGCGGCTCGCCCACGCTGGCGATGAATCGGAGGGCCGACAGGTCGTACGGCCCCGGGAGCTCCCGGGCACCATCCCTGGGCGTGGCGCGCATCAGCATGCGGACGGCCGTCGGGGCCGTGTACCAGACGGTGACTCGCTCGCCGTCCAAGATGCGGTACCAGCGGTGTACATCGAAGTCGCCCTCGTCCACCACGACCGTCGCTCCGTGGGTGAGCGGGGCGATGATCCCGTACGAGGTGCCCGTCACCCACCCGGGGTCCGCCGTGCACCAGTAGACGTCCTCCTGGCGAAGGTCGAGCGCGAAGGCCGCCGTCGCGTGGTGGGCTACGACCGCCTCGTGCACATGGACCGCGCCCTTGGGGGCACCGGTCGTGCCGCTCGTGAAATGCAGCAGCGCCATGTCCTGCGGATCGGTGGGCGGCACGACGTACTCCTGCGGGGCATGCTCCATGAGCTCGGCGAAGGAAACGGTCCCCGGGGGTGGATCAGTGACCGGACCCACGAGCAGGACATGGTCCAGATGGGGCAGGCGGTGCCTGTTCTCCTCGACCTTGCGCCGGTACAGCGCCTCGGTGGTGACAAGGACCCGGGCATCGCCCAGCTCCAGCCGCTGGCGCACGGGCTCGGGCCCGAAGGCCGAGAAGAGCGGGCACAGCACGCGCGCGCTGCGCAATGTGCCCAGGACAGCCACATACAGTTCAGGGCAGCGGCCGAGGAGCGTGAAGACCCTCTCCTGCCGGCCCACGCCGAGGGTTGTGAGTGCGTTGGCGAAGCGGCCCGTGAGGCCGCCGAGCTCGCCATATGTGAGGTGGGTGACGGTGTCGTCGGCCGCGATGCAGCGGAGGGCCTCCCGCCCGCCGTGACCTGCCGCCAGGTGTCGGTCGACGGCCTCGTATCCGATGTTGAGCCCCTCTCCTCCGGGCAGCCCTGACAGCCAGGATCGAGCCTCGTCCCAGGTGAAGTCCGCGCGGGCACGCTCGTAGTCCTGGAGCATGAAGACGGCGTCCGGTCCGGGCTCTTTGCGGATGATCAGGTGGTCCATGACCGGGTCCTCGCCTCGCCTTGGAATCATCAAGCAGACACCGTCACGCTTTGTGACGGCGGCAAACGCGGCTGCGCGGTCTCCGGGCGTCCCCCGGACGGTCCACGCTCGGCCCTCACGGTCACCGGGGCATCCCAAGGGGGCTGCGTGGCGGGGCAGCGAGCGGGGAGTCATCGACGCGAGCGGTCAGTCGGGGGACGACCCCGACCACGCCCTCGAGCTGACCGGTGAGGCGGACCAGGACCGGAACCTGGCTCTGTCTCTCCAGCCGGCCGTCCAGTGTGACGATGCCGTCCAGGACGTGGACGGTGACTGGGCCCGCGCCCAGCCCCATCGTGTCCGTGAGTATCTCCTCGACCACGCGGCGCCGTATCTCCGCGTCCGGTCGCAGAAAGAGCATGAGGAGATCACGACGGGTGACGATGCCGACGAGGCGGTCCTCCTCGTCCACGACCGGCAGCCGCTCGATGCCTCGGTGGGCCATCAGGCGGGCGGCGCCTGCCGCGGTCTCCTCCGCGTGGACTGTCACTGCCGGCGCGGACATGACCTCACCAGCGGTGAAGGACACCTCAGATGCGAATGTCCCTCGGCCGCCGGGCGCATCGCTCATCAGCGGATGCTCCGCCGTTTGCCGGACGATCAGGTCGCTTTCGGAGATGACGCCCAGTACCCGGTCCTCTTCGTCGAGGACCGGCAGTCCGCTGATGTCGTGCTGAGCGAGCAGCTTCGCGACATCCTTGAAGGAGGTGGAAGTGACGACCGAGACGACTTCGTCGGTCATCAGGTCTCCTACCTTGATGTGCTTCATGAGGCACCTCCCGTCGTCCCGGCGATCCGCACGGACGTGAAGGCCGGGGGTCGCTTGAGAACCACGATCCACCGACCCCTACCAGAGGAGGAGGGCCGAATGGTCCGGAGCCGGGACCGATCGGACCTGCCCCCACACATGCGGGCGCCTCTTTCCCGCAAGAACGGGACCTTTGGTCCCTTTCGGGGATCTGAGCGGCCCTCTCACTGCGGGAGTCCGCTGTGCCAGCGCGAGAGCCGGACCCTCGGTGGCTCTCTGAGGAGGAACCATGGAAGGCACCACGAGCAGCTCGGAACCGGGCTCCGTCGTAGTCGGCGTCGACGGCTCCGAGCCGGCCCGCCAGGCAGCGCTGTGGGCAGCGGCCGAGGCCGCGCGCCGCGAGCGCCCGCTGCACATCGTGTACGGGTCCGACACCGACGGCCGGGTCCTCTACGTCTCGGCGGAGACCATCGAGCAGGTCCGCCGGGCGGGCCGTGAACTGCTGGACACCACCGCCACCGCGGTGGCGGAGCAGTTCCCCGGACTGAAGGTCGACACCGAGTTCAGCCGCAGCGCACCAGTCCCGAGCCTCCACCGGTCAGCAGGCCTCCACGGCACCATCGTGGTCGGCAACCGCGGCGCCGGCGGATTCAGCTCACTCATGCTCGGCTCGGTCGGGCTGAAGGTCACTGCGGGCGCGAAGACGCCCGTCATCGTTGTCAGAGGGATCGACGACGATGCCGAGACCGGTGTGGTGCTCGCAGCCGTCCGCGATGAACACGACCTCGAATCCGCACGGTACGCCGCACGCGAGGCCGAGCTCCGCAAGGGCTCACTGCGGCTGCTGCACGTGTGGAACATCCTGCAGTCCGTCGGCCTGGTCGCGACCATGCTCGACGACGTGGACAAAATCGCAGGCGAGCACGTCCATCACCTGAACGCAGTGGGGGATCGGATCCGTGAGGAGTTCCCAGGCCTGACCGTGCACGTGGACGCGGAGAAGAGCATGTCCGTGGCCGGTGTCCTGGTCGAGGCCTCGCGCAGGGCGGACCTGCTGGTGATGGGCGGCCGACGTTCCCCCAGCTACCTCGGGCCCACCCTCGGGCGGGTCACGCACACTCTGGTCCACCACGCGAACTGTCCCGTGCAGCTCATTCCGCGCCACGCCCAGGAGCACGGGAGCGAGTCGTGACGGCCCCGGGCGACCACGATGAGATCGTCGTCGGCATCGACCCGGCCAGGGACTGGCGTCTGCCCTTGGCCTGGGCGGTGGACGAGGCCAGTCGACGCCGGACCGGACTGCGGCTCGTCGCCGCAGTACCCCCGCAGCACGCCACGCGGCACGTCGACGGCACGCCCCGCAGCACGGCCCTGCACCAGGCCGCCTCGGAGGCCCTCACCGCCGCTGCCGCCTGGAGCAGGGAACGCCACCCGGAAGTCGAACCGGTCGCGGACCTGGTCGACGGTTTCCCCGCTGCGGCGATAGGCCGCCTGGCCGGGCAGGCCCGCATGATCGTCCTCGGTTCGCGCCACCTGAGCCGTACCTCGGAGTTCCTCAGCGCCGGCTCCCTCGTGGTCCCCGTCACCGCGCAAGCGCAGTGTCCGGTCGTGGTCGTGGGCGACGCCGAGCACGTGACACAGCAGCCGCCCTACCTGGTGGTGGGCATCGACGGCAGCGAATCATCGAAGGCGGCGCTGGCGCTGGCGTTCGAGGAGGCCGATCTCAGAGGCGCCAGGCTGCGGGCCGTTTCCGTGTGGCAGGCTCCGGTCTTCCTGCCCCATGACGAGGAGGTTGAGCTCCAGGCGCAGCGACGGATGTTGTCGGAGACGACGGCAGGCTGGTCGCAGAAGCACCCGGATGTCGTGTTGACACACGAGATACACATCGGACACCCGGTGGAGGAGCTCGCCGGTGCCGCCGAGCACGCCTTGGCCGTAGTCGTGGGTCGTCGAGGAAGGGGTGGGTACACCGGTATGCGGCTCGGATCGGTCGTCCACGGGCTGCTGCACCGGGCGCACTGCCCGGTGATCACGGTTCCCGTCGTGTGAGGACTTCCGTGACGACGTCCGCCGCTCAGCCGTTCACCGTACTCGCCTCGGTCCTGCTTGGCGCGGTCGCGCTCTGCGCGCCGTTCCTCCAGGCGGTGCTGGACAGCGAGCCCCTCGGCTGGACCGGCGTCGGCCTCGCGGCAATCGCCGCCATCACCGGAGGCACCGCGGCCCGACTTTCGAGAACCGCGTTCCACAAGGAGACAAGACGATGAACCCTGACACCACCGGAAGCGGCATCCACGCACACCTGGGGGACCAGGTGGTCGTGGGCGGACCCACTGTCGGCAAGCCCGGCCGTGACGGCGAAGTCGTCGGACTGCACCATGACGACGGCACTCCGCCGTACGACATCCGCTGGTCGGACACCGGCCGCGTCACGCTCTACTTTCCCGGTCCGGATGCCCACGTCAGGCATTTGGGCGACGCCGAAGGAAAGCCGGCAGACCGCGGGACACGGCCGCACACCTCTCCGAAATGAACCCATCGCAACGCGGGGCTACCGTGGAGGGAGACGTCAGTTCGTTCCCGCGTGCCCTTGGAGGTGCCATGGTCGGGGAGGGCCACGACACCTCACGCGCCCAGCTGCCTCGTCTCAGGCTGGATGAACTGCTCGGCGAGCTTCAGGTGCGGATAGATGAGGTACGCGGTACCCGGGACCGCGTGAACGGTCTCCTGGAAGCCGTGATGTCGATCGGTCGTGAACTCGACCTGCCCCAGGTCCTGGCCGGGATCGTGGAAGCCGCAGTGGTACTTGTGGACGCGGAGTACGGGGCCCTGGGAATCATCGGGGACGACCGGACACTCGCGGAATTCCTCCCGGTCGGCATCAGCGACGAGCTGCGCGCCCAGATCGGTGATCTGCCTTCCGGACACGGCATCCTCGGAGAGCTGATCCGGCACCCGCAGCCGCTGCGCCTGACGGAACTGTCCGACCATCCGGCCTCGTACGGTTTCCCGGCCCACCACCCACCCATGCACACCTTCCTCGGAGTGCCCATCCGGGTGCGCGAGGAGGTGTTCGGCAACCTCTACATGACGGAGAAGCGGGGCCGGGCGGACTTCGATGCCGAGGACGAGGCCGTCCTGTCGACCCTGGCTGTCGCGGCCGGAATCGCGATCGAGAACGCACGGCTCTTCGAGGAGGTCCGGCTCAGGGAACGCTGGCTGGAGGCCAGCTCCGACTTCACGAACGAGCTGCTGTCCGGCTCCTCCGAGATCCAGGTACTGGAAGGGATGCTGGAGCGGGCCCGCGAGATCACCGCGGCCGACACGGGCGTCTTCTACCTGGTCGGCCCGGGCGGCGAGCTGCGCGGCTCGCTGGCCGTCGGCGAGGGAGCCGAGGCACATCGGGGCATCGTGCTGCCGAGCAGTGAGGGCACCCTCGCCGCAGCGGCCCTCGCCCAGGACGGACTGATCACGGTCCCGGACGTCGAGGGCGACGAGGGAGTGACCGTGCAGCCGGAGCGGTGGAAGGGCTTCGGGCCCGCGGTAGCGGTGACGGTGGGTACCAAGGAGCGGCTGAGCGGCGTACTGATGCTGGCCCGTCGACGCGGTCGCGCACCGTTCGCCGCTGCGGAGATCTTGGCGTTGCCAGGCTTCGCCGGGCAGGCCGCGATCGCCCTGGAGCTTGCCGATCACCGGCGGGACGCGGAACAGATGAGTCTGCTCGAGGACCACGACCGCATCGCCCGGGACCTGCACGACCTCGCGATCCAGCGGCTGTTCGCCACGGGAATGACTTTGCAGAGCGCCCAACGCTTCGTGGAGCATCCCGAGGCGTCCGAAAGGCTGAGGCGGGCGATTGACGACCTCGACACCACCATCAAGATCATCCGGTCGACCATCTTCGGCCTTCGAGAACACGAGGTGTCGGATGCGGAGCCGAAACTCCGGCTCCGCGCCGTCCGAGCGGTTGACGAGGCGGCTGCCGTGCTGGGCTTCGCCCCCGCCTTGCGGATGGAGGGACTGGTAGAAACCGACGTGCCGGTGCCAGTGGCCGATGAGGCGCTGGCCGTGATCGGTGAGGCGCTCAGCAACGTCGTTCGGCACGCACGTGCCCGGCATACGGAAGTCTCCATCGCGGCGGTCGACGGCGTACTCGTGGTCACCGTGACCGACGACGGCGTCGGGCTCCCAGAACATGGGCGCCGCAGTGGGCTACGCAACCTGGCCGAGCGGGCGGAGAAGCTGGGCGGCCGACTGACCGTCTCGGCACGAGGCGCGGCTGGACACGGCACCTGTCTCGAATGGACGGTTCCCTTGCCCAGGGCCGACGCCTGACCCCGTAGCGGTTGTCAGGGCTTGCCTTCTTCGTGCTCGTGTACTTGGGCGGCGATGACCGCGGCCTGGACACGGCGTTCGACGCCCAGTTTGCCGAGCAGTCGGGAGATGTGGTTCTTGACGGTCTTCTCGGACAGATAGAGCTGCTTGGCAATCTGCCGGTTGGTCAGGCCCTCGCCGATGAGCTCAAGGACAGCCCGCTCACGCTCGGTGAGCGTGGCGAGGCGCTCGTCCTCCGGCGGCTTGGCAGCTTCCGGAACCCGCAGTGAGTGCATGAGCCGGGCGGTTGTCGCGGGGTCGAGCATCGACTGCCCCGTCGCGACCGTCCGCACGGCGGCGACCAGGTCGGATCCCTTGATCTGTTTGAGTACGTATCCGGCGGCGCCGGCCATGATCGCGTCGAGGAGGGCGTCCTCGTCGTCGAAGGACGTGAGCATGAGGCAGGCGAGCTCCGGCATGCGCGAGCGCAGCTCGCGGCAGACGGTGATGCCGTCGCCGTCCGGCAGCCGTACGTCCAAGACCGCCACGTGCGGCCGCAGGGCCGGACCCCGGGCCAGAGCCTGCTCGGCTGTGGCGGCTTCGCCCACCACTTCGATGTCGGGCTCGGCGTCGAGGAGGTCGTGCAGCCCCCGGCGGACGACCTCGTGGTCGTCCAGGAGGAACACCCTGACGGGCGCCTCCGTAGAAGCAGCCGGTGTATCGGACATCCACGCCCCTGAGGTCGGTGTACGTCTCAGTCGCATTGTCGCAGGAAGGGTCGGAAAGTACCTGGGGGAGCGGGTCACACAGCCGTACCGACGGGACCTGCGAGCTCCATCCGCACGTCCACGACCCCTTCGACGGCGCGGACAGCGCGGGTGATCAGAGGTGCCAGGGCGCGGTCCCGTAGGTCGCCCCGAAGGGTGACGACGCCCTCCTCGACCGTGCAGTCGATGCCTACCGGGGGAGCCAGTTCCGCGAGGACGGCATTGCGGACCTCGTCTTCGATCTCCTCGTCGGGCCGCAGGAACACCTTGAGCAGGTCACTACGGCTGACGACGCCCTCCAGCAGGCCGATGGCATTGACCACCGGCAGCCGCTTCACGCCCTTCCTGGCCATGATGCGGGCGGCTTCGGCGATCGTGGCGTCCGGGTGCACGGTGACGGCAGGACTGGACATGAGCTCCTCGGCGAGCACCGCTCCGGCCTTGGACGCCTCCTCCAGCTGCTCGGGCAGTCTCGGGTCGTCCTGCCGGAACTCCTCCTTGGGCAGAAGATCGGCCTCGGAGACGACGCCGACGACCCGGCCCTCTCCTTCGAGTACCGGCAGTGCGCTGACCTTCCACTGCTGCATCAGCTCGACGATCTCTTTGTACGAGGCCTCGCGGCCGATGGCCACGGCGGTCTGGGTCATGACGTCGCTGACGGTGTACTGGGATGCGGGCATGGCCGGCTCCCTCACATGATCTCGATGGGGAGGATCTGGTTCACAGCGAGCTGCCGCTGCCGTGAGGTGCGTAGAGGTCGAGGAGCCGGACCCTGGCGGCCACGAGCCGGTGGGCGAGTACCTGGCCCACCCAGTGGTCCATGGCGGAGCCGAATCGGGGGTCGGCCTCCATCATCGTGCGCACGGCGGTCGCATCGAACTCGTGGGCGCGTACAGGGCTCGTCGCCTCCGCACCGAAGTGCCAGGTGTAGGGAGGGAACAGCCAGGACCAGCCGACCAGCTCGCCGGAACCCAGAGTCTCGATCACCACTGCCTGTCTGCCGGGCACGTGGACGTCGAGGCCGACCGTGCCGGATCGCACGATCCAGAACCGGTCGGCGTGGCCTCCCTCATTGAAGAGGCGGGTACCTGCGGGAAAACCGACCTCACGCGCGATCTCCGTCAGACGGGCGCGGTACTCCGCCGACAGGGCGGTGGCGATCTGGGTGGGGGAACGTGTGCTCATCGCGGCCTCCGTTCGAGTCCGCCTTCAGTCTGGGACACGGCAGAGCTGCGAGGATGGGCCGATCGGCCCTGGTCGTGACCCCGACCGGCCCATGCCCTGACGCCGCAGGCCGGTGGACATTAGGAACACGCGGGACCTGCCCTGTGGACCGAGTCCCAAGCCGTTCACCCAGGAGCGTGAACCATGTTCTGGTACGACCACGGAATGGGCGGATGGGGCTGGGTCGCCATGTCGTTCAGCATGGTCCTCCTCGTGGCTCTGGCCGTCATGGCAGTCCTTCTGCTCCTCCGCAGCGTCGACCGTCTCCCCTCAGGCCCGAAGGAGCCCCGCGCTACGCCTTCCGCCAAGCAGGTGCTCGCCGAACGGTTTGCCCGAGGTGAGATCGACGAGGAAGAGTTCGAACGGAGTCTGACCGTGCTGCGTGAGCACGGGCCTGGTCGAAGCCGGCCCGGACCTGGAGAGGGCTGAACCCGGCCCTACGAGAGGGAGCCAAGGCGCGGCAGGAAGCCTCCCGGTCTCGCGATCAATCGGGAAGAGGGAGCCGACCAAGGGGCGCGAATGATGAACCACGAAGCGACGCGGCCACCAGATCTCAGCGGCCCGGATGGGGTGCCGACTCGGAGCATGAAGCCGTTGGACCGAAGCGAAGCACTGAGCCTGCTCGGCACGGTATCCCTGGGACGCATCGTTTTCACCGAGCATGCTCTTCCGGCCGTGAGGCTGGTCAACCATCTCGTGGACGGGGAGGACATCGTCGTCAGGCTCCAGGACGGTGGAGCGCTCGCTTCGCTCGTGGCGACGCCCAATGCCCCCGGGGTTGTTGTCGCCTACGAGGCAGATGTCGTAGACCCCGAGACCCGCCTCGGCTGGAGCGTCGTCGTCACCGGCTACGCCTCTCTGGTCGCAGGAGAGGACGGGGCGGACCCGTACGCGGCGTTGCTCGTGCCGTGGGTGCGTCAGACGGTGACCAGGGCCCTGCGCATCAGGCCGGATCTTGTCACGGGCTTCCTGCTCGACGCTGCCGAGTAGTCGCCCCCGGACTCCTGGTCGGCGGGCGTGTGAAGTAGCGGCCGACGGGCGGGACCTGGACTGTCGGTACCCGTGACGTAGGGGGGGCTCGCGGGATGCTGTGGGCAGCGGCGAGAAGGAGTGCCATGCCCCAGTGAACCGTTCCGACTTTCCTGCCGGTGGTTTGTTGGCCGGTGATCAGTCGGCTCCTGGTTCTGTGTCAGCGTAGTGGGCTGCCTCGAACTCGGTGGGGCCGACGCGCCTGTCGCCGGTCCTGCGATCGCCGTGCCGCCAGGCGTACAGATCCCTCCGGACAGTCGCTCCTGGACGTACGCATGGAGCCGCGGATCGGCGGCCAGCTTCGATG